>JAOUDU010000454.1 GCA_029859085.1 Gammaproteobacteria bacterium
GCCCCCCCCGTCAACTCGACCAAAGCCGGTGCCACGGCCGAGGGTGGCACGCCGTATAGCTCCGTTGTGCCGCGGGAGGGGTCAAACCAACCGGTGTATTCGTGCCAGATCGCCCGTACATTCCACGATAATTTTCCGTACTCTTCGGTGAGAGTCAGCTGTGGAGGGGTCCTGGTCTCCCGCATCAGGGTACTAAGGTCGGTGCCGGCGTTCATGCCTTCAATGGTTTTGTCGTGCACCCACTGCACTGTCTCGATAATCCGGGTGAGTTCGGCCTGGATAAATTCCTCGCCGCGTATGTCTTCATGTCCTGTCAGTATCTGCACCGGGGCGAGTGCCCGCACTTTTTTTACCGAGGAAATGAACTCTAAGGCCCGCCGCGGTTTATCGCCGCGCATGGTGTTGAGGTTGGGGTGATTGCCAAACAGCGGTCCGAACAAGTTGCCGACAATGGCGACGCGCTCCAGCGGCAGCCACACAATCACAGCCGACCGGGTTTCACCGCCGGGCGTCCAGTGAATCTCGAAGCGTCGCCCCCCGAGCTCGAACGCATGGAACTCGTCAATTAGCAGGTCTGGCGCGACCTCCCGGGTGGGCATGATCTCGTCAGTGGACCCGGTCATACCGGCAAAGATACGCCGGGAACCACGGCGGTAGTGTGTGGCGAGCGCCTCTGTATACCGGCGGTCTTCCGGGTAGTTGCGGTGTGCGATAACCTGGTTTTCAGACGTCTTGTAGATCTCCAGACCCCCGAACTGGTTGGCATGGCTTTGGGTGAGCACGATATGGCGTACCGGTTGACCGGAAATTCGGGCGAACAGTTCCTTGCCGCGGCGCGCATCCTTCAATGCACCGGCATTGACCAGCACATTGCCTTCACTGGTCGTAATCAGGTAACTGCTGCCGATGCCCTGGTTTTCGTAAATACCATTGCCGCGATCCTCGGCTTCTGCCTGGTCTTTGCCGGACTGCACCATGCTGGCAACCTTGAGGCCGCTGGCGGTGATTGTGTTGGAGGATTCCACCATTGTCTGAGTCCTGCTATCTGGGTGTGGGTGGCGCGGTAGGCGCGCGGTGAATCGCCCGTGATGCAGTTTGGCAAGGCGCACCGTGAAAATAATTATGGTCTCATGGATAAACTATGTCACCTTTAACACATTGTGCGACTTGAGGCGATTGGGGATCCGACATAACCTTTGTTCTCCATAAAACGTCCCCGCAGTTTCGATGATAAAAGCCACCCGGGAGAGTTATCACCATGAAAGTAGCCGTTCTCCATGCACCGCTCGATCTTCGACTGGACGAGGTACCCACTCCTGGGGTGGGTGCCAAAGACCTGCTGGTAAAAGTCGTTTCTGCGGGTATCTGCGGCACCGACCTGCACTTCCGCCATATGGGCCCCCGGTTTCCCGGCAAGCCCATGCCCCTGGGTCACGAGTGGGCGGGTGAAGTGATCGAAACCGGCGCCAGCGTTACCCGGTTCCAGGTGGGCGACCGGGTTGCCTACAACTCCAACAACAGTCCCGCCGATATGGGGCGTGGCGGTGAATGTGGCGGTTTCAGCAACTTCGTGGTTTTGCGAGATGTGGACGAGCAGACCCAGGCACTGTGCAAACTGCCCGACAATGTCAGTTATGACCATGCGTCCCTGGTAGAACCTATATCGGTGGGCACCCATGCTGTAAACCGGGCGAATCCGCAGCCGGGTGAAAGCATCACCCTGTTTGGTGCCGGCCCCATAGGGCTCGGGATCGTTATGACACTGGTGGGTCGTGGTTTCGACGATATCGTTGTCTTTGATCTGTCGCCGCTGCGCAGGGAAATGGCGCTGCAAGCAGGTGCCCGCGCCGCTTTCGACCCACGCGAAAATCCGCCCCGGGACATCCTCGGTGAACTGCGTGGCCACGGCCACATCTGGGGCGTGCCGCACCCAAAAACGGATCTCTACTTTGAGGCCAGCGGCGCCCACGGTTTGTTGCCTGAAATCACTGGCTTCTGCAACAAAGGCAGCCGCATTGTTACCGTGGCCATACACCGCAAACCGCTGGAACTCGACGGCACTAAATTGATGAGCAAGGAGATAACGCTTATCGGATCCCAGGGCTATCCCCACGAATTCCCGGAGGTGATGGACAAGGTCGCAAAAGGTGAGATCGATCCGGAGATGATGATCAGTCACCGGTTCCCGTTCGATCAATTCCTGCAGGCATTTGAAGTGGCGGACAATGCCACCGAAGCCGGCAAAGTCGTGCTGCAGTTCAACTGACGCAAACAGGAACAGTAAAAGCCAAAAATTCTACAGAGGCGCTTAAAATGCATTTTGAAGAAATAGTCGACGCTGCCCGGGAAGCCACTGGTGGGTTACCTGACCCCGACAAGGATACCTGGCAGGAAGGGCTGCAAATTCTGTTGCGGGACCACGCCAGGAGCAACATTCTCTCCGAACGTGGCCAGGGCATCATCAAAGGCCGTTATGTCAATGCGCTGGCTACCCGCATGCAGGTGGATGACTATATCCGTCAACACCCGGAGGTGCTCGACGCTCCGATAAAACGACCGGTCTTTATTCTCGGCCTCGTGCGTACCGGAACTACCATGGTCAGCTACCTGATGGACGCCGATCCGGCTACCCGTTCGCTGCTGCGTTGGGAGGCCTACAACGTCACACCCCCGGCGGCGCCCGGGGCAACCCGTAGCGACCCTCGCTGCCTCCTAGAGAAAGCGCAGGACGAGGAGAGGATCAAGCAGAATCCGGGTATGTTTAACACCCACTTTGAGGCGGCTGATGGCCCCACGGAGTGCGTCCACATGCTGGCCCAGGACTTCCGCTCGATGATGTTCACGGCCCTGACTTCAACGCCCGTCTATGCCGACTGGTTGCTTTACTGCGATATGAGCTCCGCCTATGAGCATCGCAAACGTGTTTTTCAGATCCTGCAGTCCACTAACCCGGGGCGCTGGGTGTTGAAGATGCCATCGGATTCGGTGTTTATTCCCTGGATCTTCAGGACCTTCCCGGACGCCAGGGTCATCTGGACCCATCGCGATCCCTACGAGGCATTTGCCAGTTCGTTCAGCATGCGCAGCAAGGCAAGGACGATTTTCAATAAGGATATCGATATCGACTACATGCGCTGTAAGTGGCCGTTGCAGCTGTCGTTGCATCTGCGCCGCCCTCTGGAGCTGGCACAGGAGCGACCCAATGACATTTATCATCTTTACTATGACGATATGACTGCCAATCCCATCGCCGAGATGAAGAAGGTCTACTCATGGCTGGGTGATGAATGGACAGTGAATGCAGAAACCGGCATGAACCAGTGGTTGCAGGAGAACCCGCAAAACCGGTTTGGCAAGCACAGCTACTCGTTGAATGAGTGGGGCTTCACGAAAAAAGACATCGAACCCTACGTCGCGGACTATCTGAAGGTCCACCCGGTCGCCAAAAAATAAGAGAAGGTATGCGCTATGGGCTCAAGCATGTTTGATC
>JAOUDU010000455.1 GCA_029859085.1 Gammaproteobacteria bacterium
ATTTCCCGCGACGACCCGGAGGTGATGCTCAAACAGGCCACCGACGAGCTGCTGGCCATCTCCAAGGCCGCCCGGGCGTATGTCGACCAGGATCGCGAGCGCTATTACGCCGAGGTTTCGGGCGTGCTCGACCAGATCATGGACATCCAGTATTTTGCCCGCGGGGTGATGGCCACATACGCCAGTGCCCGGGTGTATAAATCCCTGCAGACTGACGCGGAAAAAGCCGCCTTTCGCGACCGCGTGGCGCGGTTTGCGGTGGCGCTCAAGCGGGTGTGGATGGTCAAGTATGCGGACGCGCTGCTGAAGGCGGACGGTGAAACCATCGAGCTTGCCAGGATCAACACCGGCAACGACGATGACGACCGGGCGACCCTGAAACAGACCATCACCGACCGGAAAAACCAGACCTACCTGGTGCAGTACAGCCTGCACAAGGTAAAGGACGGGGGCTGGATGGTGGCCAACGCGGTTGTCGAGGGCGTGAACCTGGGTGAAACCTATCGCAGCCAGTTCGCCGAAGCGGTGGAAAACAACAAGGGCGACGTCGATTACGTGGTCGATAACTGGGTAGAGCTGATGCTGCACGAATCGACCCCGGGACTGGATAAGCCCGCCGGGGAAGGCCAGTGAGCGAGGCGGCCCAACTGGCGTTCGACGCAGGCCGGATGCGTGTCAGCGGCGTGGTGGATTTCACCACCGTGGTCCCGCTGGAGCAGCAGGGTGCAGACTGGCTGCGCGACGAGGCACCGCAGCGCTGCCAGCTGGACCTGGGCGGCGTCAGCCGTTGTAACAGCGCGGGCACGGCGCTGCTGCTCAGCTGGCTGCGCACCGCCCGGGGTGCAGGCAAGGATCTCGATATAGAGAACGCACCGGATGCCCTGCGGGGCATGATGCTGCTGGCGGGGCTGGAGGATGTCCTGCCCGCAGCCTGAGGGTATCCCGATGAAAAAAGCCAGAATGGACCTGGAGAAGAAAAAACCCGGGGTAGAAATCAACAAGCCGCCGGGTGACGGCCCCTGGCAGCGCCCCAACGCGCAGCTGGCGCTCTACCTCCTGATGTTTGCGCTGATGTGGTTCTGGTGGCAGTCCGACCTGCGCGTGGCGCAGGAAGAAATCCCCTACAGCCAGTTCCTGAAATACCTCGAGCAGGACCAGGTCGACAAGGTGCTGGTGCAGGACAGCTATATCCAGGGAACGCTCAAGCTCAAGGACGAGAAAAGCGGCAAGCCCAGGATCGTGGTAACTGTTCCCCTGGCCAACAACGAGCTGGCCGTGCTGCTGGAAAAGCACTCTGTGGAGTACGCGGTGCAGCACGATAACCAGGTGCTGGCATCGGTGCTGGGCTGGGTACTGCCCTTCGGGCTGCTGTTCCTGTTCTGGAGCTGGATGGGCCGGCGCATGAGCGGCGCCGCCGGCGGCTTCCTGAATATGGGCAGCAAAATGCGGATCCACGCCGATACCTCGCCCACCGTCACCTTCGACGATGTCGCCGGGGCAGAGGAGGCCAAGGAGGAACTGAAGGAGAGTATCGAGTTTCTCAAGGACCCGACCCGCATCCAGCGCCTGGGTGGCCATATGCCCAAGGGCGTTCTGTTGCTGGGCTCCCCCGGCACCGGCAAGACCCTGCTGGCCCGCGCGGTTTCCGGGGAGGCGGGTGTGCCTTTTTTCAATATCAGCGGCTCAGAGTTTATCGAGATGTTCGTCGGGGTGGGCGCGGCGCGGGTGCGGGACCTGTTCCAGCAGGCCCGCGACAAGGCGCCCTGTATCATTTTTATCGATGAACTCGACGGGATCGGCCGCACCCGCGGCGGGCCGGTCATGATGGGCGGCCACGATGAACGGGAGCAGACACTCAACCAGCTGCTGACCGAGATGGACGGTTTCGACCCCTCGATCGGTGTCGTGGTGATGGCGGCCACCAACCGGCCGGAGGTGCTCGACAAGGCCCTGCTGCGCGCCGGTCGCTTCGACCGGCAGATCGTGGTCGACAAGCCGGACCTTGCGGCGCGGCAGGCAATACTCGAGTTGCACGCGCGCAAGCTGACCCTGGGCGCCGATGTCGATTTGTCGGTGGTGGCGCAGCGCACGCCGGGCTTCGTCGGTGCCGACCTGGCCAATATCTGCAACGAAGCGGCCATCCTGGCGGTGCGCCACGACCACCAGGCGGTCACGATGGCGGACTTCGAGGCCGCCATTGACCGGGTCATCGCCGGTCCGGAGAAGAAACACCGGGTTTTGAACCTGGCGGAAAAGCGTCGCGTTGCGTTTCACGAATCCGGTCACGCCCTGGTGGCAATGACGGTACCCACTGGCGAACCGGTGCACAAGATCTCGATAATCCCCCGGGGTGTAGCGGCCCTGGGTTATACCCTGCAGTTGCCGGTGGCGGAGAAATTTCTCTCCACCCGGGATGAGCTGGAGGACCAGCTGGCGATCCTGCTGGGCGGGCGTGTCGCGGAAGAACTTGTATTCACCGATATCTCCAGCGGTGCCTCCAATGACCTGGAGCGCGCCAGTGAAATTGCCCGGGATATGGTCACCCGCCTGGGTATGTGCGAGGAGCTGGGTCCGCTGACCTATGGCAGGCGCCAGCAGTCCCTTTACCTGGGCGGGGATTACATGGAGGAGAAAAATTACAGCGATGATACCGCCAAACAAATCGACCGGGCAGTAAAGGCCCTGGTAGAGAAAGCCCATGACCGCGCCCGGGAGATCCTCGAACAAAAACGCCCCGCGCTCGATGCGCTGGCCGCGCTGCTGCAGGAAAAGGAAGTGATCAGCGGCGCGGAAGCCGAGGCGCTGCTGCGGTCACAGGCCTAGGCCTGCAGGGCCCGCTCCACCCACTGCACAATCGCGTTAGCGCTCATGGCGCCCGCCTGGCGGGCGATCTCGCGGCCGCCCCGGAACAGGACCAGGGTGGGTATGCTGCGAATATTGTATCTTGCCGCGATTGCCTGCTGTGCTTCGGTATCCACCTTGGCCAGTCGCACCCGCGGTTCGAGCTGGCCTGCGGCCTGGGCGAATGCCGGCGCCATCATCTTGCAGGGACCACACCACTCGGCCCAGAAATCGACCACCAGGGGCAACTCGCCGCGTTGCAGGTGACGGTCGAAACTGGCGCCGGTCAGCTCCAGCGGGTGGCCGGTGAACAGGGCTTTGCCGCATTTTCCGCACCGGGGCTTGTCCGCCAGCCGTGCGTCGGGAATGCGGTTTACCGCCGGGCAGTGGGGGCATACGACTAAGGGCATGACTGGTCAGCTCCTGGGTTGGTCGCCGTCGTTCAGGGCGTGTGCTCGAAGCGATTCGCAGTGACATTCTTGCGTACCCTGGCGGCGGCGAACACTTCACCGTTCATCGCGATATACACGCCGGGGGGCTTGCTCTGCACCGCGCCGATGGCGCAGCCGATATTGAAGATGGCGTCGCTCCGGGCGAAGGCCGCGGGCTGCAGCGCGCCGGTCAGGACGATGCACTTCCCCGC
>JAOUDU010000015.1 GCA_029859085.1 Gammaproteobacteria bacterium
CACCGTGGCAAGCGCCCTGCGCGGCCACACCGACCTGGCCATCGGCAACGTGATAGGTTCCAACCTGTTCAACCTGCTGGCGGTGATGGCCATACCGGGGATAGTGTCAGCCCAGTCGCTGGCGCCCGCAGTACTTTCGAGGGACTACCCGGCGATGGCCCTGATGACGCTATTGCTGGGGGCAATGGTGTACTTTGGCAGGCGGCGCAAAGCCGCCCCGCCGGGCCATTCCTACCTCGGGCGAATGGCCGGGGTGTTGTTAGTGTCAATCTACGCACTGTATTATTACCTGCTTTACCTCAGCCTCTGAGACAGGGATTTCTTATGCCAGGGACCAGTTTCGTCAACTCAGCGCGCCGCACGATCCGGATGGAATCGGAAGCGGTGGCGGCGCTCGAGGGACGGATCGGCGCCGACTTCGAGCGCGCCTGCGAGTTGCTGCTGCAGACCCGCGGCAGGGTCATCGTCACGGGGATGGGCAAATCGGGCCACATTGCCCGGAAAATCGCCGCCACCCTGGCAAGTACCGGCACGCCGGCGTTTTTCGTTCACCCCGGGGAGGCCAGTCACGGCGACATGGGCATGATCACCGCCGAGGACGCGGTGATTGCGCTGTCCAACAGTGGCGCTGTGGCCGAAATCGTCACCCTGCTGCCCCTGCTGAAGCGCATGGGGACCACCCTGGTGAGCATGACCGGGAACGACCAGTCAGTACTGGCCATGGCTTCGGATGTGCACCTGGATACCGGGGTTGAGACCGAGGCCTGCCCGCTGGATCTCGCCCCCACCTCCAGCACCACCACCGCACTGGTCATGGGGGACGCGCTGGCGATAGCCCTGCTCGAGGCGCGCGGGTTTACCGCGGACGATTTTGCCTTTTCCCACCCGGGCGGCACCCTGGGCAAGAAACTGCTGCTCAAGGTGGCGGACGTCATGCGCTCGGGAGCTGCAGTCCCGCGGGTGGAGCCCACCACCACCCTGTCGGAGGCGCTGCTGGAAATCAGCAACAAGGGCCTGGGCATGACAACCATCGTCGACGCCGGGGGTCACCTGGCAGGTATTTTTACCGATGGCGACCTGCGGCGGACCCTGAAAGCGCGTATCGACATCAACGAGACCCCGATGGGAGAGCTGATGAGCACCGGCACCAAGACCGCCACCCCCGATATGCTGGCCGCGGAGGCGATGCGAATCATGGAGGAAAACGAGATCAGCTCCCTGGTGGTGGTAAACGAGGACAGGAGTATCGCCGGCGTCATCCACCTGATGCACCTCCTGCACGCGGGCCTGGCCTGAACCGGGACCCCGGAAAATTAAAATTGCCTCTGCCGGCGAACCGGTTACCATCGGCACGGGTCGAAACAACACGGGTGCGACTTCGCACACTCGCCCCCTGAGACGGAGAACCTCCATGCACAAACACAGCCCCGCGGGGCGGGAACCGCGCTTTTCGGGATGGTCGGCGCATATTCGCGTTGCCGCCCTGCTCGCTGCCCTGCTGTCTGCCGGCATCGCGCACGCCCTCCCGGAGGACCGCGACCAGCCCATCCGGATTACCGCGGATACGGCGATCCGGGACGAGAAACAGGGATTTACCGTCTACACCGGCAATGTACACATGATACAGGGCAGTCTCGACATTCTTGCCGACACCATCACCATCTTCCATGAAACCGCCCAGGCGGACAAAATCGTCGCCGAGGGCAAACCGGCCAAAATGCAGCAACAGCCCGCCGTCGACGAGCCCCTGGTCAAGGCGGAGGCGGAAATCATCGAATACTACAAAATCGAGGACAGGGTGCACCTGAAGGTCAATGCCCATATCACCCAGGACGGCGCCTCGGTGGCCGGTGATACCATCGACTACTACATCACCGACCAGCTCGTGAAAGCGGATTCCGAGCAGTCACCGGATGGCAAACGGGTACAGGTTGTCATTCCCCCCACGGTCCTGCGCGAGGAAAAAGCCGACAATGGCCCAGCTGAAAGCAACTAACCTCGCCAAAAGTTACCGCGGCAGGGAGGTTGTCCAGGACGTATCACTCGAGATAGAGAGCGGCCAGGTAGTGGGCCTGCTGGGCCCGAACGGCGCCGGCAAGACAACCTGTTTCTACATGATTATCGGCATCATCCGGGCGGACCGCGGATCCATCAGCATCAACGGTGAAGACCTGACCGCCCTGACCATGCACCAGCGGGCCCGGCGCGGTATCGGCTACCTGCCCCAGGAAGCGTCCATCTTCAGGAAGCTGAGCGTCGGCGACAATATCATGGCGATCCTGCAGACCCGCCGCGACCTGACCAAGGCGCAGCGACTGCAGCGCCGGGACGAGTTACTGGCGGAATTCCATGTCGAGCACCTGCGCGACAACCTCGGCCAGTCCCTGTCCGGCGGTGAGCGCCGGCGCGTCGAAATCGCCCGCGCCCTGGCCACGGAACCCGCCTTCATCCTGCTGGATGAACCCTTCGCCGGTGTCGACCCGATCTCCGTCAACGATATCAAGGAGATCATAAACCACCTGCGCGACCGGGGTATCGGCGTGCTTATTACCGACCACAACGTCCGCGATACCCTCGACATCTGTGAAAAAGCCTATATCGTCGGTGAAGGTCACATTATCGCCGCCGGCACCGCCGAGGAGGTACTGGCCAACAGGAAAGTGCGGCAGGTCTACCTCGGGGACCATTTCCGGATGTGATTTCCGCCCGCACTGCCCCCTGCCGGGCTCTTTTGGAGACCCGGTTCGCACTTCCAGCAAATCTTCCGTCAACCACCGGCGAACTACCGATAAAATACAAGCAAATTTCGCGCCAAGCGGTTGCATGGCCGCGATCGCGAGGGCTACACTGATGTCGCGTCCCACCCGTTTCCACAGCACCGGGGGCAGCCGCCCTCCCGAGGAAGCCCGATAGATCCATGAAACAGTCGCTGCAATTAAAACTGGGCCAACAGCTGACGATGACGCCGCAGCTGCAACAGGCCATACGGTTGCTGCAGCTGTCGACCATGGATCTCCAGCAGGAGATCCAGCAGGCTATCGACAGCAATCCCATGCTGGAAGTGGCAGACGAGGACAACGACCCCGAAGAGCATTTCAGCGGGCGCGAGGACAGCATTCCCGGCGGCGAACCGAACCGGCCTGATGGCCCGATGGATAATCTCGAGCGCGCCGCCGGCGACCTCCCCGATGATGATGTCGACTGGACCGCGGGCCTCCCCGAGGACCTGCCCGTCGACACCCAGTGGGACGATTTACTGCCGTCCGCGTCGGCCTCTGCTTTTTCCGGCGACGACCTCGCGGACACCGGGTTTGAGAGTCGCAACGCGGCCAACGATTCCCTGCGGGAACAGCTACTATGGCAGCTCAACCTCACCCGCCTGTCAGACGTCGATCGTGTTATCGCCCTGGCCATTATCGACGCCACCGACGATAACGGCAGGGTAATGCAGGACCTGGAAGACATCAGCCAGTCACTGTCCAGGGAAATGGAGCTGGAGATCGAGCTGGATGAGGTGGTTGCAGTGCTGCACCGGCTGCAACAATTTGAACCAGCCGGCGTATGCACCCGTGACCTGCAGGAGTGCCTGCTGGTGCAACTGCAGCAACTGCCGCCGTCGACGCCCTGGCTGGAGCAGGCCCGGGTGGTACTGAGCCGCCATATCAACCAGCTCGGCAACGGCGATTATGCCCAGATACTCAGGCGCACCCGGCTCAAGGAATCTGAACTGAGGCAGGTGCTGAGCCTGATCCAGTCCCTCGACCCCAACCCGGGACAGTCGGTGGGCCAGGACCAGACGGAGTACGTGGTACCCGATGTCTTCGTCAGCAAGAAGGACGGCCGCTGGGTGGTTGAACTGAACCCCGACATAGCTCCCAAACTGCGGATCAACAGCAACTACGCGGGCCTGATCAAGCGCGCTGACAGCAGCGCGGACAACACCTTCCTGAGGGACAATCTGCAGGAGGCGCGCTGGTTCCTGAAAAGCCTGCACAGTCGCAACGAGACGCTGATGAAAGTCGCGACCCGAATCGTCGAGCACCAGCGCAACTTCCTCGAATACGGCACCGAGGCCATGAAGCCACTGGTACTGCACGAAATCGCCGAGCTGGTTGAAATGCACGAATCCACCATCTCCCGGGTAACCACCCAGAAATACATGCATACGCCCCGTGGCGTGTTCGAACTCAAGTATTTTTTTTCCAGCCACGTGGCGACCACATCCGGCGGCGAATGCTCCAGCACCGCGATCCGCGCGCTCATTCGCAAGCTGGTCGCCGCCGAGAACCCGCGCAAGCCCCTCAGTGACAACAAGATCACCCAGCTGCTGGAGGAACAGGGCGTGCAGGTGGCGCGGCGGACCATCGCCAAATACCGCGAGTCACTGATGATCCCGCCCTCCAACGAACGCAAGCGGCTGGTTTGACAGTGCTGAGGGGGCGCGGCGGTGAAATATCTCGTTTCCGATCCACCACTGGTCTAGAATTCCGGCTATAGCAAAGCAAATCCGGCGATGGCCGGTGTCGGGTTACCCGGCCTAATCCAGAAAAGGAGCTGTGTATGCAACTGAACGTCAGCGGTCACCATGTGGAGGTCACCGACCCATTGAGGGACTATGTCGCGAACAAATTCGAACGCCTGCAGCGGCATTTTGACCATATTACCAACACCCAGGTCACACTGATCGTCGAGAAAATGGTGCAGAAAGCGGAAGCCACCATCCATATATCCGGGGCCGATATTTTCGCCGCCTCCGAATCCGAAGACATGTATGCGGCCATCGACGCCCTGGCCGACAAACTCGATCGCCAACTTATCAAGCACAAGGAGAAATCCAGAGGTCGCTAATCTCCTGTCCCACCCGGACAGGACTTCACCTCCTGCTGCCATGAATTTCCTGACCGATATACTGAGCCCGGGGCGCACGGTTTGCCATGCCCCGGGCGCAAGCAAAAAAAGACTGTTCGAAACCATCGCCCGGATTATCAGCGAGGACCAGCCATCGCTGGTATACGAGGCGGTTCTGTCCCAGCTGATCGCCAGGGAAAAACTCGGCAGTACCGGTCTCGGCCAGGGTATTGCCATTCCGCACTGCCGGGTTGATGCCTGCCCACAACCCCTGGGCACCCTGGTCACGCTGGAGCAACCGATAGACTTTGACGCGCCGGACGACCAGCCGGTTGACCTGCTGTTTGCACTGCTGGTTCCGGGGGAGGCGCACCAGCAGCACCTGGACATTCTCGCCAATGTCGCGCGGCTGTTCAGCCAGGCCGCCTTCTGCCGGCAACTGCGCAACGCGCAGGACAGCAGGGGCCTGTTCGACCTTGCCACGGGGCACATGGGTTAATTGATGCAACTGGTGATCATCAGCGGTCGCTCGGGCTCCGGCAAGAGTACGGCGCTGCACCAGCTGGAGGACGAGGGATACTACTGCATCGACAACCTGCCGGTCTCGCTGTTGCCGGCCCTGGTGCAGGAGACCAGCCGGCCCGAGTTCAGTCATTTCCGCGGTACCGCGGTCTGCATAGACGCCCGCAACGCCTGGAAGGACCTCGCCAATTTTACCGATATCGTCGACGCGCTGCCGCCGGACGTGCACCGGGAAATCCTGTTCCTGGATGCCCAGGATTCCGCACTGATCAAACGCTTCAGCGAAACCCGGCGCAGGCACCCCCTGAGCAGCGAATCGACCCCGCTGGCGGAGGCGATCGACAAGGAGCGACTGCTGCTTGGCCCCATATCCAGTGACGCCTCGCTGGTACTGGACACTACCCAGATGACGATCTACGAGCTGCGCGACGCCATCAAGCAGAGGCTGTTGAAAAACAGCACCGGCACAATGTCGCTGCTGTTCCAGTCCTTCGGCTTCAAGCGCGGGGTACCGGCCGACGCGGACCTGGTGTTCGATGTGCGGATGCTGCCGAACCCCCACTGGGTAAAGGAATTGCGGCTCAAGAGCGGCCTCGATGCACCGGTGCAGGAATTCCTCGAGTCGCAACCGCTGGCCGGTGAGCTGTACCGCGACATCTGCACCTACCTGGACACCTGGCTGCCGCGCTACAAGGACAGCAACCGCAGCTACATGACAGTCGCCCTCGGTTGTACCGGCGGCCAACATCGGTCAGTATACCTGGCCGATCGTTTGTTCCATTACTACCGGGCGCGCTACCCGAACATCCATGTAAGGCACAGGGAACTGCAATAAAACCGTGATCCAGACCCAGGTGACCATCGTCAACAAGCTCGGCCTGCACGCTCGCGCAGCGGCCAAGTTTGTCAGCTGCGCCGCCGCGTTCGCCAGTAACATCCGCGCCGGCAAGGACGGCCAGCTGGTGGACGGGAAAAGCATCATGTCAGTGATGATGCTGGCCGCGGGCAAGGGTACGGTTCTCGATCTGCAGATCGAGGGCAGGGATGAGGAGGCCGCACTGGATGCCCTCAAAAGCCTGATTCAAAACCGCTTCGATGAACCCGAATAGCGCTCCAATCTGTAACTAATCACGTTGTTGTAGCTGCTGCTTTCCCCGATAATCCCCACCCAACGGGCGCTCGCCCGGCAGGGACTTTTTGCGGGAAAAAGCGGTGAGCCAGGTAGAAGCGACATCCCAGAAGACCTTTGACAGGCTGACCCTCGCCCTGGACAGCGGCACCTTCGTGGACGTTCGCCGCATGCTGAACGCCCTGCCTCCCGCCGATGCCGCCCACCTGATGGAATCCTCCCCGCCCAAGTTCCGCCACATCCTGTGGAAGATGATGGAGGCGGAGAACGAGGGCGAGGTCCTCAACGAGCTCAGCGACGAACTCAGGATCCATTTCCTCAGCGACATGGAGGCCACCCAGGTCGCATCGCTGATGGAGGGACTGGAGGACGACGACGTCGCGGACATCCTCCAGCAACTCCCGGATCGCATCACGCGGGAAGTCCTGACTTCGATGGACCAGCAGGACCGGGCGCGCCTCGAGCGGGTGATGCTGTACCCCGAGGACACCGCCGGCGGCCTGATGAACACCGACACCATCACTATCCGGGCTCCCCTCACCCTGGATGTGGTATTGCGCTACCTGCGGCGCCACCAAGAAATACCGGAAATGACCGACAACCTGATCGTGGTCAACCGCTCGGACACGTTTATCGGCCTGCTGCCACTGCGCACCCTGCTGGTGTCCGATCCCGCGTCCTCCGTGAGGGAAATGATGGTCACCGACGTCGAGCCGATCCCGGTGGACATGCCCGATTCCGAGGTGGCACGCCTGTTCGAGCGCAACGACTGGGTGTCGGCCCCGGTGGTCGACCGCGAGGGCCGCCTGCTCGGACGGATTACCATCGACGACGTGGTCGACGTTATCCGCGAGGACGCCGACCACTCCCTCATGTCCATGGCCGGCCTGGACGAGGACGAGGATACGTTCGCCCCGGTCCTGCGCTCGGCCCCCAGGCGGGCCGTGTGGCTGGGTATCAACCTGGTCACCGCGTTCATCGCCTCCGGTGTCATCAACCTGTTCCAGGGCACTATCGAGAAGGTTGTCGCACTGGCCGTGCTGATGCCCATAGTGGCTTCCATGGGCGGCATCGCCGGCACCCAGACCCTCACGGTGCTGGTGCGCGGGATAGCCCTGGGGCACGTGGGCCGCAGCAACCAGATGTGGCTGATCAACCGGGAAGTCATGATCGGCGTGCTCAACGGTACACTCTGGGCCGGCGTGGTCGCGGTGGCGGCGTCACTCTGGTTCAATGACTGGAATATCGGCATGATCATCGCCGCGGCGATGGTCATCAACCTGGTCACCGCGGCCCTGGTTGGCGCGGTACTGCCCCTGCTGATGATACGCCTCGATATTGACCCGGCCCTGGCCGGCAGCGTGGTACTCACGACGGTGACCGACGTGGTCGGCTTCGTATCCTTCCTCGGCCTGGCGACACTGTTCTATGCCTGATACCGATGACGGGCTTGCCCCCGACCAGTGGGAAGGCCCCAGCAAGAGCGCCCTGAAACGGCGTATGCTCAGCCTGCAGCAGCTGGGTGAAACCCTGGTGGGCCTCAGTGAAAAACAACTGGGCAAGGTTCCCATCGCAGACGAACGCCTGCTGGAAGTGATTCGCGAGGCCCGCGCGATGCGCAGCCACGGCGCCAGGCGACGGCACCTGCAACTGATCGGCAAGCTGATGCGCGATATCGATGCAGATCCCATCCAGGAAGCCCTGCAGGACATGGATCGCCAGCGCCGGGACAGCGCCGACGCTTTTCACCAACTGGAACAACTGCGGGACGAGGTACTGGCGGCAGGTGTAGCGGGCACGGAACTGGTCGCCAGTCGCTGGCCGGAGGCGGATCGCCAGCAACTGCGCCAGCTTATCCTGCAACACCAGCGCGATACGGAGCGCGGCAAGCCACCTGGCGCCAGCAGGAAACTGTTTCGCTACCTGAGGGACTTACAGGAGAACTACGGCGATCCGGACTGAGCGGGCTGCGGTGCCAGCGGCGGCGCCACCGCCGGCGGTATTGCGCCGGGTGTCGCCGTGTCGTCGAACACCCGGTCGAACCTGACCACCGGATCATCCCAGGTGCCGGTGGCAGTATAGACCGCGCTGGTCAGGCGGTTAAACTGGCTCTCGAACACCTTGCTCAGCAGGAATACGCCCGCCGCCACCGGCAAACCCGCGGTGAGTGCGGCCACCCATGGCAGATTGTTCGCCACCGGCAGGGTCACCACGAGTTCCCCGTCCAGTGTGCGGGACGCAACATCCGAGATACCACTGAACTGGAAACTGCTGGCGCTGCCCTGCACATCCATATTGGCCACCGCTATCGTGCCGTCCTCGAGGGAGACTTCACCTTCGACCTTGTCGAACGGAATCCCGGACTCGAACATCTGGGACAGGCTGAGCCTGCGCACTATTTCGGCAAGGTTGAGGATACTCACCACCCGCAGCGTACCCGAGGCACCCGCCGATACATCGGGAAAATGACCCTCGCCGATGTCGACGCCGAGGGAGCCTTTCCCGGCCTGCAGGGAAAAATCCTGCGGCCCTCCCGGCCACTCCAGCGCCAGGTCAAATGAACCTTCACGGGTAACAATGGCTTGCTCGTAACCCAGCCCCTGCAGGGTATCGCCGAGGTCACCGAAATGCAGTGTGGCAGCCAGGCTGGTGTGGCTGTCGGCGCCCTGGTGCCAGACCAGTTCGCCGGGTTGCGCGGTGTGAAGCTGCATTGAAAACAGCTCGCCGCTTATGTCGGTCGCGCGGATGTCGGGACCATCGCTGCGCAGGTCAAAAGCGAGACTACCCAGCAGGGTTTCGCCCCGGCGCAGCTCGCCAATGCTCACAGCCAGTTCCGGCACCCGCACTATCTCCGCCTCATCGCCGGCGGAGAGGTCCAGGTTGTCCAGGCCCGCCAGGTCGAGAAAGTGGAGGTCGAGCGACGAGCGGGCACCGGCGATATACAGCAACTCCCCACGCAGCCATTCGTTGCTGGCAGTCACCCGCCAATGGCCGCCATCATCCGCCGCACCCAGCAGCACCCCGCCCAGGTCACGCCCGCCGGCAACCAGCTGGTCCACCTGCAACTGGTCGATAATGAACGCGAGATCGGATCCCCCCTCGCCCACCTGCTTCGCCCCGGCAGCCGCACCGAAATAGGTTTCGAGGAAATCCTGCCATTGGGTCGCATCCGCAAAGGCCGCATGTCCGCCAACCCGCACCTGCCCGGCCTGCCGCTGCACCGGCACACCCCCGAGCGCCACTGCTGCGGAGCGCGGCTCACCCCCGACCAGTTCCAATTCCGCCTCCAGCTCGTCAGCCATCGCAATGCCAAGCAGCAGGCTGTCGCCGCCCGGGGCCAGGGTCAGGTGTAAACCCCGCTCCCTATCCGCCGGCTTGCCCCAGGGCACCGGCAAATCCAGGCTGATGCCGTCGAGTGAACTGTCGATGCTCAGCTGCGCCGGTTTTCCCGTGCCCGCGACCAGCTCCAGGCTCGCTGCGGCCTGCCCTTTGGCGAAAGCCAGTTGCTCCAGACCCAGCCAGTTCCGCACATCCTTCATGTCCACCGTCGTTGCGATCGTCACTGACACCGCGGAGTGTCCGCTCCCGGCCCCCGGCTCCGCCGATACCGGCAGCTGCGCGACCGATGCCTGCAGCGGTCGCCCCCACAGCTGCCCAACCAGGTCGCGCGAGCTGAAGCCGGTCGAGGTGTCGTAGTCGAGCTCGCCCGAGATGCCACGCAGTGGCAGCTCGCCGGGACGGATGTCCAGGTTTACAGCGGAAAATCGACTGGACACATGAACATCGGGCGGCGCGGGGTCATCACCCAGGTCCAGCAGCAGGGCGATCTGCGTAACGAGGTCCCCTTCCAGCTGCCAATCCCTGAACACATCGCCCGCGGCCTGGGCCAGCGGCGACCCGTTCACAACCGCCAGGCCATCTGCGGCAGGCCCGGCAACCTCGCCATCAATCGCCAGCCACAATTCGTCCGCCGCATCCAGCCATGCCTCCACCGACAGGTCGTGCACCCCGGAGTCCAGCAGTTGCGCCTTATCTGCCCAGACACTCACATTGCTGTCATTGATCAGCACGGTTCCGTCGATATGGGCCAGTGGCGGCCAGTCGGGGTCGAAGCCCAGAGCCGCATCCCGTACGTTGAAAAACAACTGGACTGTATGCAGTGCGGTCGAATCCGGATCCAGGCTGCCGCGCCAGATGAATCCGCCCTGCTCGATCAGGCCGTCGCCGATGCTGGCCGCCAGCCAGGGTCGCAATTTCTGGCTGAGAATATAGGGTATGTACTTGCCGCGATGGCTGGCGCGGCTATTTTCAAGGCCGACCATCAAATCCATTTCCAGCCCGACCTGACTCGCCACCAGTGGCACAGACAGGCCGAACAACACCCGCACCGGCCCCTCCTCCCCGTGCGCCTCAACCAGGCCGCTGGACAGCACTACCGCCTCATCATCCCAGTGGATATCGATCGTGCCGTGGAAATCATCGTACTCCAGGGCCTGTTCATACACCGTAGGGAACGCCATGCTGAACTGCCGCGTGTCGAGTACCACCGACCCGGACCCGGGTGTGAGCCGGACATGACCGCTGGCGCCGGTCACACCCGGCGCCCCGTGCCAGGGATCGACGGCCAGGCCGTCAAAATTTGCCAGCAGCTGCCACTGCGCCAGCGGGGTACCGATGTCGTCGACATCGAGCTGCAGGGAAGACAGTGTACCCCGGGGTCGCAGCGCGTTTATGAGATCGGCACCCCCCGGCGGCAGCGCCTCGCTGCCGGCCACGAGCCCGGACAGGGATTCAAGTGGCAGCCCCTGGGCGCGCAGATCCAGGGTTTCGCCGTGGACATGCAGCTGCAGGCGCGGCAATTCGAAGCGCAGCTCGCCACGGGCCAATTCCAGCGGGGCGACAGCCAGGAACCAGCCGTCGTTGCGACGCTCGAGGCCGGCATTGAAGGCAAAGCGGTCCGCCGGGAGCTGCCAGGACCCGTCCACTGACCGCAGCAGGGCATTGTCCATCCCGACACGCAGCACGGTCTCCGCTTCGCCCTGGTCCCAGCTGGTCCACATCTCGAGCCCCAGGCTGCCATCGACCCGCACCTTACCCAGCGCAGCACCGGCCAGGTCGGTAACGGCACCCACATCGGCGGCATCGACATCCAGGTAGAGCTGACCGCTGAATGACCCGGGCTGGAAGGGATTGCCCACTCCCTGCGCGAGGGCGGATACCTCCAGGCCGTGGGAGGAGGCCAGCTTAGCCTCCAGGCGGCGACGGCTGCCCTCCCTGGACAGCGCCAGGTCGAGGTCAAATTCGCGTTGTTCGCCATCAGCAAGGGCCAGGGTGAGGTGGGCGTCGCCCAGGGCCGCCCGCTCAACGTTCAGGAGGAATTCCTGCAGCCAGTCCCCCAGCGGGGTATCGCTACCGTCAAAACCGCGGATCCGCAGGCTGCCGTCAGCACCCAGGTCACCCGCCAGGTCGAGGCCGTTAAGGCGCAACAGGCTCATCTGCAATGAGCGGGTGCGAAAGCTCGCCGCCACGTCCAGCGCGATTCGCCCCTCGGATATTTCCAGCGAGCGCTCACGCTCACCGGGCAGGGTCAGGCGCAGGCCGTCGAATACCAGTACCGGGGTAAACGAATGCCACTCGGCACTGACCCGCTGCGCGTCGATGATAAAGGGCACCCGGTGATTGAGCTCCTGCAGTATCTCCCGCTGGTAGGCACCCGAGAGAGAACTGAGCATCCGGCCGACACTGACGTAGATCGCCAGCAGCACTATCGCGATAACGATAGCCACCCAGAGTACGCTGCTGAGCCTGTGAAAAATCGATCGTTTCAATGGGGGTCCGGCCCTTCGTGACAACCACCTGCCAGGGCTGCCACTGTGAAAATCAAATTGTCGCTATATCGAAGTGTTCCTGGCTGTACAGGGGTTCGGCGCGCAGGCGGATCGTCTTGCCACTGGTGCGTTCCAGCTCCGCCAGGCTGGCTGACTCCTCCCCCTGCAACAGGTTTACCACCTGTGGTGCAGCGAGCACAACAAGCTCGGTGGCCTCGCAGCGCACCGCCGCCCGGCTGACCTGGCGGAAAATTTCACAGCTCACGGTACGCACCGATTTGAGCGCCCCGCTACCGCTGCAAACCGGGCAATCCACGCACAGGATATGCTGCAGGCTCTCCCCGTTGCGCTTGCGGGTCAACGCCACCAGGCCCAGCTCCGACATGCCGTTGAAGGTGGTGCGCACGGGATCAGCCTGCAGTGCCTGCCGCAGGGCATCCTGCAATTGCCGGCGGTGTCCCGCCTCGGCCATATCGATAAAGTCGACCATGATTATGCCACCCAGGTTGCGCAGACGCAGCTGCCGGGCCAGCGTCGATGCCGCCTCCAGGTTGGTGCGGTAAACGGTTTCCTCGGCATCGCGCCTGCCCACGAATGCGCCGGTATTGACGTCGATGGTGGTCATCGCTTCGGTCTGCTCGATCACCAGGTGACCGCCAGATGCCAGTTCGACCCTGGGCCCGAGGGCGCGCTGGATTTCCTCTTCGACCCCGTACTGTTCGAACAGCGGGCTGGCCGGGTCATATAATTGCAATCGGGCGACCAACCCGGGCACGTACTCCTGGCAGAATTCGCGCAGGTCGACAAAAGCCGCGGGATCGTCGACCAGGATGCGCTCCACTGACTCCACCGCGAGATCGCGGGCCACCCGCAGGTGCAGCGGCAGGTCCTCGTGCAGGATGCGCAGACCGGTCGCCTCCCGGCTGCGCCGGCGCACCGAGTCCCACAGTCGTTGCAGGAAACGCAGCTCCGCCCGCATCCCGGCGGCATCGACGCCTTCGGCCGCCGTGCGCAGGATGTATCCGCCCTCGCACTCCTGCCCGTTCCCGACCAGACCCTCCGCTGCCAGTGCCTCCTGCAGCGCCAGCAGCAGGCGCGTCCGCTCGCCGGCATCGTCTATGCGCTGGGACACCGCCAGCTGCGCCGACCGGGGCATGAATACCAGGAGCCGCGAGGACAGGGACAAGTCCGTCGTGAGCCGGGCACCCTTGCTGCCCAGCGGATCACGCGCGACCTGCACCATCAGTTCCTGGCCATCGTGCAGTTCGCTTGCTATGGCCGGCTCCCGCCTGCCCGCAGTACCGCCCTTGCCGCCCGCCAGGGCCGAGACATGGAGAAAACCGGTCCGCTCGGCACCGAAGTCCACGAAGGCGGCCTGCATTCCAGGCAGAATCCGCACCACCTTGCCGCGGTAGATATTGCCCACGATACTGCGGCGGGGACCGCGCTCGATGTGAAGATCCTGGACATTGTTGTTTGCCAGCACGGCCACCCGGGTTTCCAGCACCCCGCAATTTACCAGGATCGTCTCAGTCATCTGCCGGCATCAGGCTGGTTGCGATATGGTTGGCCCGCAGCAGTTGCCAGGTCTCGCATAGTGGCAGCCCGACCACGTTGCTGTAGCTACCCCGGATACTGCGAACAAAGGCACCGGCAAGCCCCTGGATACCATAGGAACCGGCCTTGTCCCAGGGTTCATCGGTGGCGAGATAGGCTTCGCACAGCGCCCGGGTCAACTGGATAAATTCCACGTCGGTGGCCACGAGCTCGCAACTCGTGCGGTCGCCGCGCTGCAGGCATACGGCT
>JAOUDU010000456.1 GCA_029859085.1 Gammaproteobacteria bacterium
GGATTTGCCGCAGCCGTTGGCGCCGATCAGGCCATAGCGGTTGCCGTCGCCGAACTTGACCGAGATGTTTTCAAACAGCGGCTTGGCACCAAACTGCATGGTGATATTGGCGGTAGAGATCACGGGGGTCTTCCTGGCGGTTAACTGCGAAGCCCGGTACAGGGCGCGCAAAGAGGCGGCGGATTCTAGGGAAGTTGGGCAGGAATGTCGAGGCGACAAATTCCCAATCGGTCACCAACACTGGCCCTCACCCGCCTTGCCAGCGCCGGGGAATTCGCCTGGACAATGGCGCTAAGTATGGCCAGACGGAACCGGGGGGCAGTGTGCGCCGGACCGCGGGAAAAGCCCACTCCAGCACTATCGCCAGGAGCATCCAACGTTGGCTATTTTGAATACCGGGGGCATCCGCCGGCGCCCGGTCTCGCTGGATGTCAGTACCGTGTAGGCGGTGACACCCGGTGCGTTTGAATCAATCGATTTAAATACCTGGCTGGTACCGTACCCCCGATCCTTTTTGGGTGCCGGTTTTTCCTTAGGGGCCGTGTTGCTGCCGCCCAACTGGACACCACAATGAAACAGGGAAGGCTTACCCCCGCCCGCGTGGGCCGCAGTGGCGATTGCGGATACAGACAACGTCAGCACGAATATTTTCAGGTATTTCATTGCGCTAATCCCCCGTCGCGGGCTTCCACCCCCTGGACCGCTGGCTTTGCGTCCCCATCTCCCGATGCGTTTGCGCTTGTCCGGAAGACCACTACCCCGACCCTGGACCATGGCGGTCACATTATTCACTATAAGAATGTATATGTAATTTACAAATACTAATGGGTTATATCTTGGGATTTGATCTGGTTATATCTCCAGGGCGGGCCATCCCCGGGGGAAACCTTCAGGGAAATGCCTGGTGCGTTCGTAGACGGGCGTATCCGCTTGAGCTATAAACTCGAGCCCTATAGCGGAGTAATTCATGGGCGAATTCAATGGTTTTGTGCAAGGACACTGCGCGCCCGCCTTTGAGCGGGTGGCGCGCCAGTTTGCCCTGCACTTTGAAACCGGGCAGGAGGTGGGCGCGGGGCTTTGTGTCTACCACCGGGGCGAAATGGTGGTGGACCTGTGGGGCGGACTCGCGGATCCGGATACCCGGACGCCCTGGACAGCCGATACCCTGTCGGTGGTGTTCTCGGTGAGCAAGGGTTTGACCGCGATCGCGCTCAACCTCGCCGCGGAGCGCGGCAGCTTTGCGTGGGATGCGCCGGTGGTCGAGTACTGGCCCGGGTTTGGACAGTGCGGTAAACAGGCGATCACCGTGCGCCAGCTGTTCAACCACCAGGCGGGCCTGGCTGCGCTCAGCACGCCCCTCACCCTGGCGCAATACTGCGACCCGGCACAACGCCTTGCCATGCGCGCGGCGCTTGAGCAGCAGGCGCCCGCGGTGCCAGCCGCCCAGGCCTACCACGCCCTCAGCTTCGGCATGTACGCCGACCATTTCTTCGAACTCGCCTGCGGCGAGCCCGTGGGGGCCTTCCTCCACCGCGAATGGCTGGACCCGCTCGAGGCGGACGTGTTCATGGGTACGCCGGCCGCCCAGGACCATCGCGTGGCCACACTGTTGCCGGTGAAAAATGGCGCGCGCTTGCGGCAGATGCTGTGGGCGGCCCTGCGCGGCGGCAGCACCGAAGCCAATGTCGCGCGCTCGGTATTGCGCGGCGGGCTGGCCAAACAGGCGCTGACCAACCCCGCCGGCGACATGGCGGATTACAACGCCGAACCCGCGCGGCGCTGTTGCCTGCCCTGGGCCTCCGCCACCGCGACCGCGCGCGGCCTGGCCCGCGCCTACCTGCCCTGGTCGGTGGGCGGACACTGGCAGGGGCGAAGCTGGGTAAGCCCGGCTACCATCGAACAGGTGAAGAGCCGCCAGTCGTGGAGTGCGCGGGACCTGGTGCTGGGCAAGGCCCTGGGCTGGTCCCAGGGATTTGTGAAGGAAGAGGCAGGCGTATTCTCACCCAACCCCGAGTCATTTGGTCACCCCGGCATCGGGGGGCCCCTGGGATGGTGCGACCCCACAGCACAACTCGCCATCGGCTACACCCTCAATCGCAGTGACTGGCGCGTGCGCTCGCCCCGCGCCCTGGCACTGTGCGCCGCCATCTACGACTGCGTCTAGCCCGCAATTTCCCCCGCCCGCGCGCGCAGCTGGCGCCGGCGCCACAGCAGGTAGATGACCGGCAGCACCAGCAGGGTCAGCAGCACCGCGCTGAGCATCCCGCCCACCATCGGCGCCGCCAGCCGGCTCATCACCTCCGAGCCGGTGCCGCTGGCCCACAGGATCGGCAGCAGGCCGACAATGGTCGCGGTAGCTGTCATCAGCACCGGGCGTACCCGCAATCCCGCCCCCTGCCACACCGCCCGCTCCAGCTCCTCGTCCGTTGCTTCCCCGCCCTGTTCCAGCAGGCGTTGCCAGCCCTGGTCCAGGTACACCAGCATGATCACACCGGTCTCCACCGCCACCCCGGCCAGCGCGATAATGCCCACGCCCACGGCGATGGAAAAACTGTAGTCCAGCAGGTACATCAGCCAGACACTGCCCACCAGTGCCAGCGGCAGGGTGCCGATCAGGATCAGCACCTGGGAGAAGTTGCGGAAGTTCAGGTACAGCAATACGACGATGATAGCCAGGGTGAGGGGCACCACGTAGGCCAGGCGCGCCTTCGCCCGCTCCATGTACTCGTACTGCCCGGACCACACCAGCGAGTAACCCGGCGGCAGTTCCAGTTTGCCGGCGACGACAGCGCGAGCCCGCTCGACGTAGCTGCCGACATCCACCCCGTCGATGTCCACATAGGTCCAGCCATTGAGCCGGGCGTTCTCACTCTTGATACCGGGGGGGCCATCCTCGATATAGACCGCCGCCACGTCTCCCAGCGCGATCCGCTGTCCCGCCGGCGTCACTACCGGCAGCAGCGCCAGTTGTTCGGGAGAATTACGGTAGGACTGGGGATAGCGGATATTCACCGGGTAGCGCTCGCGGCCCTCCACGGTCTGGGTGATGTCCATGCCGCCGATCGCAGTGGCCACCACCTGCTGAACATCGGCGATGTTGAGGCCGAAACGCGCGGCCCGCCGGCGGTCGATATCCACCTTGATATAGCGCCCGCCCGCCACCCGCTCGGAGTAGACCGAGGCGGTACCGGGCACGTCGGCCAGGATGCGCTCCAGTTGCTGGCCGATATGCTGGATGGTCACCAGGGAGGGCCCGGCGACCTTGATGCCCACCGGGGTCTTGATCCCGGTGGCCAGCATGTCGATGCGGGTCTTGATGGGCATCACCCAGGCATTGGTGACGCCGGGGAATTTCACCAGCGAATCGAGTTCGTGGGTAAGGCTCGCGGTGGTCACACCCGGTCGCCACTCGGAGCGCGGCTTCAGCTGGATAAAGGTCTCGATCATCGTCAGCGGCGCCGGATCGGTGGCGGAATCGG
>JAOUDU010000457.1 GCA_029859085.1 Gammaproteobacteria bacterium
AAATGAGTACGGTCTTCCCGTGTTCGCTCTAGGGTCTGAACACGGTGCCGAGTTTCTGGTGGCAACCCCGGACGCCAAAACCCTGGAGGGTGAGTGGTCAGGTAATTGGACTGTCGTTATCCGATTTCCTACAGCGGAGTCTGCGCTTACCTTTTACAATTCCGCCGAATATGCCCCGCTGAGAGACGCACGAATGAATAAGCTTTCGAACGGGGGTAATCTGGTTATAGCCGAGGGATTCGACTCGAGTGTTATCCCGGCAGTAGCTTGAAGAGTACCGCGATGGTGAACTGTCCTGGGGCGTCAACAGCCGGGCTGATGATGGTCCTGGGGAAAGCAGGTCAGCACAGAGGTATTACCCGCCGACTATGGGCCTGCAGGTACAGGGCTAAACCCCACCCATAGTCGGGAGGTGTAGGCAGTTATAAGTCCATGATTTTTATGAGAAATGATGGGGACAGAAGGACTTGGCGGGCCGGCCTCCCGGCTTCGACCTGCCGATTATGAGGATCCCGGAGAGGGCCGAACCGGGACAGTAAGTGGAAGAAAGGTAACGGGTTTTTCTGGCGAAGTAGGGCAGGGCAACCGAAACCGAGCGTATGCCGAACCGGACCGGACCGGACTCGGGTTTCAGGTTCCGTAGTAATAAGCCAAAGATTTGTAACAGGTTTCCAAAACCGAACTCCGAACCTGGGCCGAACAACTAACTGCTTGATTCTCATAATAAATTAGTAATTCGCCACTCACAGCCTCCTCAAAACTTCTTCACAAAGATCATGGCTGCGAAGGGCGTGAAATGGGCCCAACCGCCAGTAGTCAACCATGCGGTTCACTCATTGCTTACCCTCCTTCTGCGTTATGTAACAAAGATCGTTTTCCAGCAGAAAATTGTATTTGCTCAATGTACAGAATATGGGAGCATGCGGTCAGGTCCGCCAGCGAGTATCGTACTGCACAAATCCCTACCGCCCTTGAGTGCTGGAGGTGCATCGTGAAAACTAGAATCGCCGCACTATTCGCCGCTGTCCTGCTCTTCGCGCCACCACTCGTTCGGGCGGACGGCAGCCAGGCAGCCCTGCGCTACTATGGCCTCGGTGACCTCACGCGACCTGTTACGGGATGTTCGGCAGACGCCCAGGGCTGGTTCGACCAGGGTCTCGCGTTCATGTACGCCTTCAACCACGACGAGGCGATCCGCTCCTTCCGGCAGGCCGCGGCGGTGGACGAGAACTGCGCCATGGCCTGGTGGGGCATCGCCGTTGCGAACGGACCGCACATCAACAACGCCGCGGTGCCGGAAGATCACACCGCCGAGGCAGTGGCTGCCCTTGCTCGCGCCGAGCAGGCACAGGACCGTGCGAGCGCGGTCGAGCGAGAACTCATCGCCGCGCAGAAAAAGCGCTTTGTGCTCCCGTCACCCGCCGACCGCAGTGCACTCGACAAAGCCTACGCCGACGCCATGGCAGCAGTCTGGAAAAACCACCCGACCGATGCCGATGTGGGCGCCCTGTACGCCGAGGCGCTCGCCGATCTCCATCCCTGGGACCTGTGGACCGCGGACGGTGAGCCGAAGAACGGTGCGCTCGAGGTGATAGCCGCGCTTGACGCAGTGCTTGCGCTCGCCCCGAAGCACCCGCTGGCAAATCACCTCTATATCCACGCGCTCGAGGCTTCACCCTACCCCGACCGGGCGATTCCAGCCGCCGACGTACTGCGCGACCTCCAGCCCGGCCTCGGACATATGGTACACATGCCCTCGCACATCGACATCCGCACCGCCCGCTGGGCGCATGCGATTGCGGCGAATCGCAAAGCCATCGACGCCGATCGCGCCTACCAGGCGCGCGCGCCTGCACCACAGTTCTACCGACTCTACATCGCACACAACTACCACATGCTCACTTTCGCCGCGATGATGAGCGGACGCAGCGAACAGGCATTGACGACGATTCGCGCTATGGTCGCGGATGTGCCCGCCGACTTCTTCCGCGAAAATTCCTTCGTCGACGGACTGATGGTGATGCCGCTGGAAGTGCTCATGCGATTCGGCCGCTGGGACGAGGTGCTGGCGGAGCCGGACTACCCGGACTACGTGCCGATTTCGCGCACCCTGCGGCACTATGCCCGCGCCGTCGCGTATGCCGCGAAAGACGACTTCGAATCGGCACGCAAGGAACAGGCCGCGTTCGCCGAGTCGCGCACACGGGTGCCGCCCGAGGCGGTGTTTGGCACCAACCCCGCCAGCGCTATTCTGGCGATCGCCGAGCAGGTGATGAGCGGAGAGATTCTGTACCGCAGTGGCAACACACAAGCAGGGCTCGCCGCGCTGCGCGAGGGGGTGCGCCGCGAGGACGCGATGCTCTACGACGAGCCGCCGGACTGGATCCAGCCCGTGCGCCATCCGTTCGGCGCCGCGCTGCTGCAATCGGGCCAGTACGCAGAAGCCGAAGCAGTGTTTAGAGCGGACCTGAAGCGCTGGCCCGGCAACGGCTGGGGCCTTTACGGCCTCGCGCGCGCATTGGAGTTGCAGGGCCGGGGGGACGAAGCAGCGGAGACGATGAAGGCATTCGACGCCGTCTGGGACGGAGCCGACATCCGCATCAAGTCTCCCTGCCTGTGCCTGCCCGGGGTCTGAGGCTGCCTGGGGTGCTGACAGGTTGGCTCAAGGTTACGGGCTGGCGCTACACAAGTTCAGCTCGCTCGACTCCAGATGCGCCATTTGGGTACTGCCAACTTAACAGGCCGAAATTGATAATATCGGCCCATGAAAACTTATAAGCGCCATCGATTCCCGCCAGATATCATTTCCTACGCCGTACCCAAAGCACTTCGTGGGGCAGGCTCTCTGGCTCTACTACCGATTCAACTTGAGTCACCGAGGTATCGAAGACCTGCTCGCCGAAGGAGGCATCACCGTCACCCGGGAATCAATCCGTCTCTGGTGCATCAAGTTTGGCACTCTTTACACGCGCAGACTTAAGCGAAAGCATCGAGGCTACGGTGATACCTTCTATATCGATAAAGTCTTCGCCGGTGTGCCGGACCATTCAGGTCAATGGCAAGCAACATTATATTTGGCGAGCCGTGGACCAGGGTGAGGGAGCGAGGGATGCGGCGATTCAGATCGATGAGGCAGGCGCAGCGATTCGTCACCGCCCATGCCGCTGTCGGTAATCTATTCAATCCAGGCAGGTACTTGATTCGAACTCAGCATTATCGTGATCTCAGGGTAGGTGCGTTCCATGAGTAGAGCAGGGTGGTTGCTTGAGACAGGTAGCGAAATTACTCAGGCCTTTGAGAGTTAACTTGTCAGGACCATTTCATGCGCTGTAAAGCGTTGCTGTTGATGGTCTGTCCTGACTATTGCTTGAGGATGAAACCCATCTATACTGCGATGTATCCTTTTTCCACCCAGACGCTCGCAATGCACCACGACCACGACCACGACCACGACCACGACCACAAAATTCCTTCT
>JAOUDU010000458.1 GCA_029859085.1 Gammaproteobacteria bacterium
CAGTAAAGTGTTTTTTGCGCAGCTAGAATCCGGCCCGGATTCACCTGTGGTCGAGGCCTACCAGGCGTTCCTGGAAAGCGCCGGTTTCTGGCTCGAGGACTACGTTCGCTTTCACGCTTTCCGGCAGTCACAACAGCAGCGCTCCTGGGTCGAGTGGCCCCAGGGCCTGAGGGACCGCGACCAGGGGGTATGCGACGCCCTCGCAACCCGGCTGGACCCGCATATCCGCCAGCTGCGATTCCGCCAGTTCGTGTTCGACTGCCAATGGCGTGAGCTGCGCGATTACGCGAACCGGCGCGGAGTGATGTTATTCGGCGACATCCCCATCTATGTGCACTTCGAAAGCGCCGATGTGTGGGCGCACCAGGGCATGTTCGACCTGGACGAGGTGGGCCGGCCGGTTACCGTCACCGGCGTGCCGCCGGATTATTTCTGCGCCGAGGGACAGCTCTGGGGCAATCCCCAGTACAACTGGGCACGCATGCGCGAGACCGGTTTCGACTGGTGGCTGCACCGTTTCGAGTCGGCCGCGAGGCAATTCGACATCGCCCGCATAGACCACTTCCGCGCGCTGCAGGCCTATTGGGAAATACCTGCCGGCGCGGTTTCAGCAAGGGAGGGTCACTGGGTTGAGGCCCCGGGGCGGGAACTGCTGCAGGCGGTGCGCCACCACTACCCCGAGCTGAAACTGGTAGCCGAGAACCTGGGCTCGATCACCGCCGAGGTAGAGGCACTGCGCAAGGAGTTCAGGCTGCCCGGCATGTTGATCCTGCAGTTTGCGTTCGACGGCAACCCCGACAACCCCTATCTCAGCCACATGCACCAGGGCGGGGATATCGTCTACACGGGAACCCACGACAACGACACCACCCTGGGCTGGTTCGAGAGCCTGGACGGGGCTACCCGCGAGCGTGTATACGCCTATTTCGGCAATCCGCCGGAGGCGATGCCCTGGATGCTGATCCGCCAGGCGGCAAGCTCCGTGGCCAACACCGCGATCATTCCGTGGCAGGACTTTCTCGGCCTGGACGGCCGCCATCGCATGAACACCCCGGGAACCACCGAGGGCAACTGGCGCTGGCGTTTTGACTGGTCCCAGGTACCCCCCGGGCTCGCCGGGGAGATCCGCGACCTGCTGGCGTCCAGTCACCGCTCCCCGCCCGGGCCCGCCCGGGTGAGCGCGCCGGCGGACCGGGGCCAGGGCAGAATCCACGAGGCGTCATAGCCCCACCACCGCAGCTTACCGCTCAAAAGTATACATTTGTCTACTTTTAAAGGAGTTGCTAAACTACCGGTTTTCAAACCCTGCAGGGCGCCTCCCTGTGGCCAGGCCACGCGACGGCGCCGAGGAAGAAACCATGGCAGACGCAGCAGAAAACCTTGTTCCAATAGAGCAACTGTTCAATCCCAATTCCGACGAGTACATGGCAGACCCCATTCCCCAGTGCCTGGCGCTGATGCAGCGCGGTCGCCTGGTGTGGTACGAGCCGTGGCAGGCCTGGATCATGACCCGGATGCCGGACATCATGGCCTGCTGGAAAGAGGAGCCGCTGTCGTCGGACTTCTACGACTGGGAATTCGCCCCGCCGCGGCCGCCCGAGGACCAGTGGACCAATTTCGAGCGGGCGCTGATCGGCCACAGCCTGCTGGCGGACCACGACCACCACCGCCTGGTGCGGCGGGTGACCGCACCTGCCTTTTCACGCAACGTGGTGGACTCCATCCAGCGCAAGATCGAGCCGGACGTGAAGCGATTGTTCGATGAACTGGGCACCCCGGACAGTTTCGATTACATCGATAAAATCGCCGCCCACATCCCCTTTATCTCCATCACCCGGATGGTGGGCATCCCGGAGAAATACTGGCCGGACATCAAGCAGGTCATCATGACCTTCACCGAAACCTGGAACCCCACCATTTCCGATGAGCGCAGGGAGAAGGCGCGGCAGGACAGCAACCGGGCGATCGACATTCTCAAGCTGGTCATCGCCGAGCGTCGCGAGGCCCCGGTGCAGGATGACTTCCTCAGCACCCTGCTGCGGATCGAGCGGGAAAACCCGGGCTTCGAGGAGGGGGATATCATCACCCTGATCCTGGCCCTGATCGGAGCCGGCGCCGACACCACCCTGGTGGCGCAGCAGTGGTCCGTATACTGCCTGCTGAAGCACAGGGACCAGGTGGCAAAGGCGCTGGCGAGCCCCGAGGCGTTCTCCAACGCCTTCAGTGAAATCAGCCGCTGGGGCACCGCATCGAAAATGGGCTTCGCCCGCTATGCGCCGCGGGATATGGAAATCCTGGGTCACCAGGTTCGCAAGGGCCAGATGGTGCTGATGATGCCGCACCTCAAGGACCACGACCCCGAGTACTACGACCACCCGGAAGTGTTCGACGTGGAGCGGGAGTTCAACCCGGATGTGCTGTTCGGCTACGGCCCCCGCTTCTGCATCGGCGCGGCGCTGGCCAAGCGCCAGCTCTACCTGACCATCTCCGAACTGTTCAGGCGTTTCCCCAACCTGGAACTGGCGGGGGAACCGGAGCGGGACGGCAGCGACCACAATGCGGTGGTCTTCAAGCGGCTGATGCTGAACACCAACTGTCAATAAGTGGGGAAAAAACCCTGTCCAAGCGGGCGGGGGCTCCATTAAACTTGCGGGCAGAAATTTCACTCGCCGGCGGTTTGGTACCCACTGGCAACCCTTGGGGAGTACACATGAAAAAAACCATCCTGGGCTGCGCCATCGCAGCGGCACTGCTCAACTCGAGCAGCGTTCTGGCCGGCGGCCTGTGGCTGAACCAGTACGGCGACTTCGCCGGCGGGCGCGCCAACGCGGGCGCAGAGGCTGGCCTGGACGATGCCGCCGCCATCATGCACAACCCGGCCAGCTCAACCCGACTCAAGGGCAACCAGCTGTTTGCCTCCGGTGGCGCCCTGATACCAGATAACAAATTTGACCTCAAGTACACTACCCCCCGCCTGGGTACCGGCAACGGCGGCGACGCCGGGCAGTCAGCGCCGGCGGGATCTGCGGCCTACGTCCACGATTTGCAATCCGATCGCTGGAGTGCCGGCGTCTACTTCCTGGGCCTCGCCGGCGCCGGCCTGGATTATGACAACGACTGGGCCGGGCGCTACCAGGCGACCAAAGTGGACCTGGTGCTGGCCGCTCTGGTGCCAACACTGGCCTACCGGGTCAGCGACAGCCTTTCCCTGGGCGTTGCCGTACAGTACTGGTATTCCAACCAGAATGTTCACCTGAACGTGCCGCGCATCGACCAGAACAGGGAAGATATCAGGGCCTCGATCAACGGCGATGACACGGGCTTTTCTTTCAAGCTGGGCAGTATGTATGAGCTGACCGAGCGCACCCGGTTCGGCCTCATCTACCAGAGCGAAATAAAGCCGGAGTATGGCGGCGATCTCAAGCTGGTCGCCCCCGGCGGCGGGATAGTACCACCCGACAGTGAGCTGACCG
>JAOUDU010000459.1 GCA_029859085.1 Gammaproteobacteria bacterium
GCCGATCGCGGCTGCCTGCCCCTGCTCCTGCTGGCTGCGGAGCCTGCCGAGTTCCGTCGTCACTGCCGCGGTGAGCTGTTCCAGTCGCCCGGCCTGGCCATCCAGCCAGGCCGCTTCGGAGTCCCTCCTGGCCTGCACCAGCGCTTCGGTAGACTGCAACAGGCCGCCGATTTCAGCCAGCATGGTGGCGGACGTTCGCCGGGCATTGTCCGAAAGTTCACGTGTTGAGTCCGTCATGGACTGCTTGATGCTCCCCTGCAGGGCCAGGGTTTCGCCGGCCCAGCTCGAGGATGTCGCGGCAAAGGCCTCCAGCAGCGAGGTGCCGGCGCGGTTGAATTCGTCTCCGAAGGACTGCAACTGCTTGTGCGCTGTGCTTGCCAGTTGCTGCTGCGTGTCCGCCACCAGCCGGCTGATTTCGGCCATGGCATCCGTTACCACCGGTTTGATGCTGTCCCCTGCCGCCTGCCCGCTCGCCGCGAGGCTCTCCCGCAGGGACCTGTCGACAGACTCCGTCAGCGCTGTAAATTGGGTCCGGGTCGATTCGTGAAACTGTTCCTGGTTCGCCGCCAGGGTGTTTCCGAGTTTGTCGCCCATCAAGGCCAGCTGCGTCGCCACCGCCTGCAGCTGGTCGGCGACCGCGGGCAGGGTCCGGGCCTGGGACTGCAATGCGTCGAAGGCCCGCTGCCGGTTGTGGGCCAGGGAAAAGTGCCGGAACACGGTGCCGATTTCGCCGTCCAGCTGGCGGGTGGCCAGCATCCTGTCGCGGCGGACCAGGGTCGAGATCAGCCCCAGCATCGCCGAGGCCGCGACGCCGGCAACCGAGGTGCCGAAGGCCACGCCAAGCCCCTGGATCGGCGCGGCCAGGCCGGCCCTGATGGTCTCGAGCTCGGTGCTGCCCTGCAGGGCGAGCACCGCGCCGTCGAGGGTATTGACCATTCCCACGAAGGTCCCCAGCAGGCCGAGCATCACCAGCAGGCCTACCAGGTAGGGGGTAAACACCGGCGCGGGCAACCCGACCCGCTCCCCCTCGATGCGCAGCTGCACCGCGTTGCGCAGTGACGGGTCGAGCCGGTTGAGCCAGTGGCCGAGCCATTCCCCGCCATCAGCTGCCTGCGGGGGAGCAGCGCCCAGCGCGCGTCGCAGGGTTGCGGTCGCCCGCCGGAACTGCAGCAACTCGACGATACCGATCAGGTAGACGCCGCCGATGACGGCGGTGACGGCAAAGGCCAGCGCGTTGGAGCCGGCGAAGTCGTAGCCCATCCAGCCGATGGCGGCGGCTCCCAGCAGGAATGCGGAGGCCGAAAGTAATCTGGTCATCTATTCACCTTGATGTTCGTCGAGGGCCTCGATAAGGCCGAGGGCCGGCAGCAGTCGCGTCTCTATTTCCGCCAGCAGCAGCCCCCGCATCTCGTCGCGGAACTGCCCGATTGTCTTGTCCCAGCGGTCGGGGCTATGTACCCGGTCGCCAATCTCCCGGCGGTAATCCTCGAGCAGGATCCCGAACCGCCGCTGCAGCAGCCGGGGTACTGCCGCGAACAGGCGCCGCGCCGGCGCCGCCAGGGGATCCGCGAGGGCGGCATCCAGCGCGGCCAGCCGCGCCAGCCCCGGCGAAAAGACCGCAATCGCGTCCCTGGTGGCGGCCTGCAGGTTCCTGATCCTGAAATCGATATCCCGTTGCTGTGCCGCGTAAAACGCCAGGTAGGGTTCGGGCGCGACGATTTCCTCGGGGGTCATGTCCGCCGTGGCCACCGGGAACCGCAGCCGCAGGGAGCCGCCGCCGGGGGTGAAGCGCCCTAGCGCGCTGCTCACGATGGACGCCCGCGCGCGCAGGAATTCCTCTTTCGCAGCCTCCCGGGAGGTCGCCGGAGGCGCGAAAGCTGCCGCCGGCGCGCGTTCGTGCACCGCGGAGAGCCTGATCGAGTCGGGCAGGTCGAACAGCTGGCCCAGGCGCTCGGTGAAATGTTTGTGCGAGACAGCCGCACCCGTGCCCACCAGCTCCGCCAGCGAGCGCACCAGCCGGGAGGAGTTTGCGGATATCTGTGTCTGGGCCTGGGTCATAAATGCCGACGACTAGCGGGAAGCTGTCATTCAAGTGCCTGAATTTATTAGGGAAAATGTTGGCGTGTTCTAAGGGGCGGTAACGCTGTCCGCATTATCGCTATTTTTCCTCAACATTCAAGGCGCGAAGGGCGCGGGCTGGCAATTGGCCCGGGTCCGGGCACCTCCCCGGTCGAAGCTGCCGCAATCGCGGCCGGCCGGGAGGACCTCAATAGAACGGCTTGAGCACCGCGAGCAATACGATGGCGAACAGGAAAAACACCGGGACCTCGTTGAAGAAGCGATAAAACACGTGGCTGTGCCGGTCCGAGTCGGCGTTGATGGCAGTCACATAGCGGCCGCACTGGAAGTGGTAGACGACGAGGAAGGCGACGCCGGCCAGCTTCAGCCAGAGCCAGGTGGCGTGCAGGTAGTAGTCCGGGGCCTGCGCGATCATCGCAATGCCCAGGGCGATGGCGATAAACATGAACGGGGTGACGAAGCGGTACAGCCTGCGGGCCATCACCGCCAGCTGTTGCCGTGTTTCGGGGTGTTCGCTGGCGGCGTAGTAGACGAAGATACGGGGCAGGTAGAACAGCCCGGCAAACCAGCACACGACGAAGATGATATGGAAGGCTTTCAGCCAGAGCATGTGCGGTTCTCCCGGAGTCCTGTCAGAGTCGTTCGAGGGTGAATTTTTCGATACTTTCCCGGGTCACCACGCCGTGCAGGATCTGCTTGCCGGTGGCGCGACTGCGCTCGTACACGCATACCGCTTCCGCGGTGCTGGCCCGCAGGGTGTCCATCGCCTGGCGCAGGCTGGCCTGGAGCGGTACCCGGGCGATGGTCCAGCGCCTGATCGTCGCCTCGGCCAGGTCGGCGCTCTCGTTTTCTTCCAGGGCCTGGCGCAGCCACTGGATCAGTTCGTCGCCGCGCACCAGGTACAGGTCCTCGCCGTCGCGTTCCACCAGGCACCAGGTGGGGGTAAATTCCAGCAGGGGCACCAGGTCATCCGCATCCAGCAGGATCGGCACCCGCACCACCCGCACATCCATGGTGGCGGTGACGTCGGTGCTGTGCAGCAACTGGGTCAACGGGTCGTTGGGCACGACCCGCCGGAGCTGGCGCAATATGGTCGAATACGCGGATCGCTGGCGAAAAATGCTGGTGTTGGTGAGGCCGGCCGCGACAATCGCCAGCAGGGCCGGCATCGCGATGTTGATCGTCTGGGTCAGTTCTATCACCGCCAGCACTGCCGCCAGCGGGGCATTCAGTATGGCCCCCATTGCCGCGGCCATGCCGATGGCGATGTACAGGGGGAGGTCGGAGGTGAGCTCCGGCTGCAGTATGTGTGCGACGGTCCCCAGCGCGCCGCCGATACAGGCCCCTATCAGCAGGCTCGGTCCGATCAGGCCCACTGGCAGGCCTGCACC
>JAOUDU010000460.1 GCA_029859085.1 Gammaproteobacteria bacterium
AAAAGCCCGGCAGGCCCGAGGTTGATGCAATACATCTGTTTATTAATCAACGGAGAGGTCAGTCATGGGTAAATTTACCGTAGATCGTTTCGGGCAGAGCGGCCCGGCACACAGCCCGTTGTATGCAATTCCGTTGCAGGTCAAGAACGCAACGAATATTGTCTTCCGCTATGAAGCCGACCGCGATGCCGTCGATGACATACTGCCGGAAGGCTGCGAACTGCAGGACGGCCCGGCTTACGTCTGGGCCTTTGTGCAAACCACTGAAAGTTACCCCACGCCCTATACGGCGGGTGGCCGGGAATGAGGCCACCCCGCAGTCACCGCCCGAAGATCTGTCGGGCGATGATCAGTTTCTGCACCTCGCTGGCGCCCTCGTAGATTTCCCCGATCTTGCTGTCGCCGGAGCTGGAAATCATCTACAGCGGCGTCGGCAGCGTGTGGATGCCGAACCCCACCGAGGTGTGGCCGATTCACCGCCTGCAGCCGATCCGCATGGACGGGGCATGGCTGGTGAGGGGCGACGTGGACTTCGGCTATGGCAAGATCCTCAAGGAATTCGCGGGCTGAAGATATGCGAAACACCCGGTCTCGGTAATCGCACGCTGCCATCGCAGCCGGGCCATCTTCCTGAACTACAGCTGGTTTGAAGAACGCCGGTTAAGTCATGACCTGGCGCGAGATGAAACGGTCATGGCGGCCTGCCTACGTACAGCAGCATCTCGGTAAACCCGGGGTGATTCATGGGAGGGCTTCCCAAGTTCGTTGCTACCGAACGGTGTCTGGCCCGCTGTCCATGGCATGGAAGTCTTGCGCACGGTATGAGTTCGAGTAGTGGCGCACGAGTGTATTGCCCGGGAAGGGCGAAGCGTGTTTTTCGACCAGTTCCTTTACCGCCAGCAGCGCAGGCGCCAGATTGGGGTGCTCCACGGCCGACAGCGCGTTGGGGAAAACAATGAAGCCGTCACCGACCATCGGCTGCGACAATTCCTCGTAGGGGTGCCCACCAGGAGAGGCGATGTTGACGTTGACGTCGGGTCGGTCGTGCACCCAGTTGGCTGCCGAAACATATTTCCACAGCATGACCTGCATTAACGGTTCAAGGCTCTTCACGCGACCCCAACCCGGTTCGGCTGACAGCGCCTTTGGCGTCGGCAGGCCCTGCTTCAATACGTCGTAAGGCGCCGGAACTACATTGCGCAGCGTGCCGGCGATAAACGCGGCACCATGCACGTCGTGCGCTTCGAACCAACCGGATTGGCTTTCATCTGTCGGAAAGAGCTTGGTCAGCACCAGGTTACCTACGTCCGCAAGGTGCTTCGGTGTGCCGAGCAATTCGCGTCCGATGAGCAACGGAATCAGATCAGAGGGCATCAGGAGCACGGCGAACATCCCCTGGGCCGCGTTGTAGGTCTTACCCTCGAACTGCCAGGAGTTTTCTCCGACGAACTGAGCCGACATGTAGAACTCGATCTCGTTGTAGCCGCCACCGGCCATGTAGTCCACGTCCCGTTCCTGGGTGTAGTTCACAAACAGGATCGGTTTGCCGGTGGGACCCATAGGAAGCGGACGATAACCGTAGATTTTTCCATCACTACCTTTCCATGTCGGCAACAGCGTTTGTGCCGCGTCGGAATCGACTTCCAGCTGGATGGTCACATCAAGCTTGTCTCTGGTCAGCAGTTCTTTTGTGGAATCGCCGACGACTGGACCGAACTGCGGGGGCATCAAGTGAACCTCGGTCGACGTCGCCGCCTGGGCCGCGGAACCATATCCTGTGTTGGCCGTGTCGGCAGCGTGTAGCGATGCGGACAGCATCAGCGTGGCGCCGCAAAGCGCTCGAGTAAGGGTCATCATCATGCATATCTCCAATTCGGCCGCTTGGGGTCATTGCGATTCAGCTGGAACACGGCGTCATCATGTCGTCTATTCGTCTTCCGAAGGGTTCATTTTAGATAATAGACTGAAGATTATCTTGATTTTTCGGCTCAAGGTTTTGATTCTTCGGCCCAACCCTCCTTCCGGTATTGCCAAATTAACTGGCCGAAATTGCTAGAATCCGTCGATGAGTACTTATAAGCGTCACCGATTCCCTCCCGATATCATCAGCTATGCAGTATGGCTGTACTGGCCTGCCCCGCTTTATCGGGTACACAGTCGCTCCCGTTTATTTCGCTCGTGTCCCTCGCAGCTCACTCCCGCGTGAAGCGAGAACCCATTGGCCTTGGCCACCCGCTCCAGTCCTGGATCAGGCCGGTCCAGCGGGCGGATGGTGCGGATCATGAACGCCTTGCGTCCCTGCTGCGGGCCAACGGCGATTCGATATGAGATGGGCAATAGTTTGAGCTGAAAAAGCAATTTTACTTCCCGGGATTTTGCGATAGTGGACTGGTTGGCGAAACCAGGGCGCTGTGTACTGCAATGCGATGGCCTGAGTGCTGTCAGTCAAGGCGGTTTATATGTTCCAAATACAGCGCGGACACCCAGAATCATGACCCGATATGTCCTTATCACAGGCGCCACCAGCGGCATCGGCCTGGCCACCGCGAAAAAGGCGGTCGACAGCGGCTATCATGTTATCGGCTGCTGCTATCCGGACCTGGGCAGCGGGGAAGTGTTGCGGCAATACGCGCCGGGGCAGGTGAGCCTGGTGGAGACGGACGTCAGCAATGAAGCGTCGATGGTTGCCGCCTATGCGCGGATAACGGAGCTGGTGGGAGCGGACGGGCTTACAGGCCTGGTCAATTGCGCGGGTATGGCGCTGCTGTGTCCTGTTGAATTGATGTCGGTCGCCGAGTTCAGCCGGGTCATCAATGTCAACCTGGTGGGCACCTTCGCCATGAGCCGCATGGCCCTGCCCCTGTTGCGCACGGCCGGTGGGACGATTGTGAATATAAGCTCAGACGCCGGCCTGCTCTCCATGCCCACCGGCAGCGCCTACTGCGCCAGCAAGTTCGGTGTGGAGGCCTTGTCGGACGCGCTGCGCGCGGAGGTCCGGACCCAGGGTGTCAAGGTTGTCCTGATCGAGCCCGGCAATATCGACACGCCCATCTGGAACAGCTTTCAGGCGCCGCTGCAGCAAAAACTGGCGGGGCTCGATGCTGAACAAAAAGCCCTCTACAAGGGTTACCTCGATGGCTTGCTGGCGATGGGCGGGCAGGGCATCAAGCCAGAGCAGGTGGCCGATACCATCGTCCATACCCTGCAGGCAAAACGCAAAAAGGCGCGCTACCTGGTGGGGCCCGACGCCAGGGTGAGTTGGCTGGTGGCGAAGCTGCCCGCCTTCCTGCGGGACCGGCTGACCGAGAGCATCATCCGGTCCTATGCCGTCAAGTCAGAAAAAGCCCGGCAGGCCCGAGGTTGATGCAATACATCTGTTTATTAATCAACGGAGAGGTCAGTCATGGGTAAATTTACCGTAGATCGTTTCGGGCAGAGCGGCCCGGCACACAGCCCGTTGTATGCGATT
>JAOUDU010000461.1 GCA_029859085.1 Gammaproteobacteria bacterium
CTTGATAGCCTGGGAATAAGGTCCTATTGCCGCGGGCGCAGCGGGCGTGGAAATGACGGCGCGGTTGCTCAATGCTGTTCTCCTTGGTGGTCTGAATGGAAGCTGTCAGTCAATTCTTGATCCGGGTGACCTTGCGCACGGAGTTGATAGCGCGCAGGCGCTTCATGATATGGGCGAGGTGGATGCGGTTGCGGACCATCATCTCCATATCGACATAGGTGAACTGGTAGTCCTTGTCCTCGGTAGATATCTTCTCGATGTTCACCCCCATGCTGTTGATGCGGGTGGCGATCACCGCGATCATGCCGCGGCGGTTCTCTACCTCGATCCTCAATTCCACCGAATATTCACCCTCAACCAGATCGTCCCAGCGCAGGGCCACCAGGCGCTCGCTCTTCTCCCGCATATCCGCCAGGTTCTTGCAGCGCTCGCGGTGGACCACCACACCCTTTTCAGAGCTGAGATAGCCCTCGATCGGGTCGCCGGGGATGGGGTGGCAACAGCGGGCGTAATTGACCATGAAGCCCTCGGTACCGCGAATGGCTACCGGCAGGATATCGCCTCCGCTCAGGGCCGGGTCGGCGCCCAGCCCGCCCAGTAACTGCTGGGCGGTTATGGCCGGCAGGCGGTTGCCCCGGGCAATCTGTTCCAGCAGGTCATCAAGCTGGGCGTAGTTATGCCGCTGGAGATAGTCGCCCAGCTGGTCGGCTGTCAGCTGGTCGAGGGATTTTTCGAAAGCGGCCAGGGCCCGGTCCAGCAGGCGGCGCCCCAGGGTGACGGAGTCGTCCCGGGTCTGGTTTTTAAGGTAATGGCGGATATTGGTGCGCGCCTTCGCGGACACCGCGTAATTGAACCAGGACGGATTGGGGGTGGCGCCCGGCGCGGTCAGGATTTCGACGGTCTGGCCGCTCTGCAGCGGCTCGGACAGTGGAGCCAGTCGGCGATTGATCCGGCAGGCGACGCAGCTGTTGCCGACGTCGGTGTGCACGGCGTAGGCGAAATCGACGGCGGTTGCGCCCCGGGGCAGCTCGAGAATCCTGCCCTTGGGGGTGAACACGTAAATTTCATCCGGGAACAGGTCTATCTTGACGTTCTCGATAAATTCCAGCGAGTTGCCCGCCCGCTGCTGCATCTCCAGCAGGCCCTGCACCCACTCCCGGGCGCGGGTATGGCTGCCGTTGGTCGACTGGCTGTCGGTTTTGTACAGCCAGTGTGCGGCGATGCCGTTATTGGCCATCGCCTCCATCTCCCGGGTGCGGATCTGGATTTCAATCGGGACCCCGTGCATGCCCATCAATACCGTGTGCAGCGACTGGTAGCCATTGGCCTTGGGGATGGCGATGTAATCCTTGAATTCACCGGGCACAGGTTTGTAGAGGCTGTGGATACAGCCCAGCACCCGGTAGCAGGTGTCCACCGAATCGACGATGATGCGGAAGGCGTAGATATCCATGATCTCGGAAAAGGATTTCCGCTTGGATTTCATTTTCTTGTAGATGCTGTAAAGGTGCTTTTCCCGCCCGATGACCTCGACGTCGTGACCCTCCTGTCCCAGGGTGGTCTCAATCTGGTGGCGGATCTTGTCGACCAGTTCCTTGCGATGGCCGCGGGCGCTGCGCAGGGCGGCGTCGATACGGCGTGCCCGCATGGGATAGAGCGCCTTGAAGCCGAGGTCCTCGAACTCCATCCGCACCGTGTTCATTCCCAGGCGCATCGCGATAGGTGCGTAGATATCGAGGGTTTCCCTGGCGATGCGGCGGGCCTTGCCGCTCTGGAGCACCCCCAGGGTGCGCATATTGTGCAGGCGGTCGGCCAGCTTAACCAGGATCACCCTGATATCGCGGGCCATTGCCAGGGCCATTTTCTGGAAATTCTCCGCCTGCCTTTCTTCCAGGGTTTCGAATTCCATCTGGGTCAGCTTGCTGACGCCGTCGACCAGTTCCGCCACGGTGGGTCCGAACTGCTTGCCGATAGCCGTCTTGGGGATACCCGTGTCCTCGATAACGTCGTGCAGCATGGCGGCCATCAGGCTCTGGTGATCCATGTGCATATCGGCGAGGATGCCGGCGACGGCCAGCGGGTGGGTTACGTACTCTTCACCACTGCGGCGCACCTGGCCGAAATGGGCCTGCTCCGCGAAGTAGAACGCGCGCTTTACGTGTTTGGTCTGCTCGGGATTGAGATAACTGCGGAGCGTGGCGTCGAGGGCATCAATGGTTTGCATTGTTGATCAGTGAGTGGTCCTGGCCACGGATGCCCGTGGGTGTTACAGGGCGTCGCTGGCCTCCATGACATCGGCGAGTTCCTGCTCGGCATCCAGTTCGTCCTCGCGAAGCAGAATATCCGGGGTGATAAAGCCCTCCGCGATTTCACGCAGCGCTATCACGGTTGGCTTGTCTGATTCTTCCTGGACCATGGGGTCCTTGCCGCCGGTGGCCATTTGCCGGGCCCGCTTGCTGGCGACCATCACCAGTTCGAAACGGTTCGCGACATTTTCCAGACAATCTTCGACAGTTACACGTGCCATTGCTTGTTACTTCCCATATTGAATTTGCCAAAGGCGGCGGAACCGCAAATTATACCCTTAACCCCCCGGGGGGCGTCCAGCGGCAATAATGCCTTCCCGGGCGGCGAACTACGCCAGGGGCGGGTTCAGCTGAGCAGGTCCTGCAGCAGTTGCGCCAGCTCCACCTGCTGGCGTGAGGTGCGCAGGCGCTGGCTGGAAATGATAGCCTGCAGCTCGGCCAGGGCCTTGTCGAAATCGCGGTTGACCACGAGGTAATCCCCCTCGACGTAATGCGACATCTCTTCCACCGCCTCGGCCATGCGCGCGGCGATGATGCTGCTGTCGTCCTGGCCGCGGGCGGTGAGGCGCTGTTTCAGCGTTGCCCTGGAGGGGGGAAGAATGAAAATAGCCTGGGTCAGCGGCATCAGGCGTTTCACCTGCTGGGCGCCCTGCCAGTCGATCTCGAGAATAACGTCGATCCCCGCGTCCAGCTGCTGCTCAACCCATTGCTGGGAGGTGCCGTACAGGTTGCCGAATACCTGCGCATGTTCCAGGAACTCGGCGCGCCCGAGCATGGCCTGGAAGGTTGCCGCGTCGACAAAGTGGTAGTCGATTCCGTCGGTCTCGCCCGGCCGCCTGGCGCGGGTGGTGTGGGAGACCGAAACCCGCAGGTCACGGTTGTTCCTTATCAGGGCGTTGACGAGGCTGGTTTTACCGGCGCCGGAAGGGGCCGATACCGTGAAGAGTGTTCCTGTGCTGCTCATGGATGTCCTGTGCTGTGCGTCGTTCCGGGCCTGTTATTCGATATTCTGGATCTGCTCGCGCATCTGCTCTATCAGAACCTTCAGCTCCACCGCGTTCTGGGTGGTATTGCTGGCGACCGATTTTGACGAGAGGGTATTGGCCTCGCGGTTGAGCTCCTGCATCAGGAAGTCCAGTCGTCGGCCGCAGGGGCCGCCT
>JAOUDU010000462.1 GCA_029859085.1 Gammaproteobacteria bacterium
CGACTCACACACTGGTCTTTCGACATCGGAAGAGGATAATTTCTTTGGCAAGATTGTTGCGCTGGAGCCGACAGCCGACCCTATTCGCTTGTATGAACCCCTGGTTGGGCGCTTCTCGGAAAAGGCCAGTGACAAGACGTTTGCGTGGCAAACCGCTGCAGCTGGCCTCGCGGCAGTCTGGGCGCGCGAGAACACCCGTGAGGCGATCTGGGATGCGCTCGCTCGCAAGGAGGTTTTTGCCACCACCGGCACCCGCATGACTGTCCGGGTTTTTGCCGGCTGGTCTTTTGTGAAAAGCGACCTGGACCGGTCAAACTTTGCCCAATATGGCTATGAAAACGGCGTGGCCATGGGTGGCGATCTCACCAGCGTACCCAGCGGTGGGAGCCCCGGCTTACTGATTCGCGCGGTACGCGACTCCGAAGGCGCCAACCTAGACCGGGTGCAGGTTATCAAGGGATGGGTTGCAGCGGATGGTTCTACGCAGGAACAGGTTTACGATGTTATTTGGTCCGGCAATCGCGTGCCCGGCAAGGACGGTAAACTACCGCCGGTTGGCAGTACCGTAAACGTGGCCGACGCGAGTTATACCAACGCCATCGGTGCTCCCTTCCTGCAGGCGTTCTGGACAGACAAGGATTTCGACCCTTCCAAACGCGCCTTCTATTACGTTCGTGTGTTGGAAATACCGACCCCGCGCTGGACAACGTACGATGCGAAAATGTTCGGCGTTAAGATACCGGAGGGTGCGCCCGTGGATAACCAGGAGCGGGCGTACACCTCACCGATCTGGTATTCGCCAGAATAGAGACACAGTTGTTATATTGGTTGCTATAGTGAAACAAGGGGATTATATGAGGCACGCATCCGGCACGGCAGTTCTTGCTATCGCATTATGGTATTCGGCATTGGCAGCAGGGAGTCCTGCTGTTTTGCCTACACTGCCCGCGCTCAACTCCCCTGTTACCGCGGAACGCCTGCCAGGCAAGTTTATCTTTGCGGATTTTTTTACCAGTGACATCGAAGCGGCCAGGCGATTTTACGGTGAGTTGTTCGAATGGGAATGGCGCTGGATCGGCACCGACCAAAGTTATGGTATTTTCTATCACGACGATATTGCCGTTGCAGGTGTCGTTCTTCACGAGTCTCCTGACAATGATCGGGCCTATGGCCGATGGATATTTTACTTGTCCACTGACGACGTAGCCAAAAAGGTTGCTGAGATTACCACCGGGGGTGGTCGAGTGATGCTGGAACCGACCCGCGTACCGGACAGGGGAACCCTGGCAGTGATCGCGGACCCGGAAGGTGCGCCGTTTGGCCTGCTTAACTCTGACAGCGGCGATCCCGCGGACTATCGATCAGCACCAGGCGAGTGGCTTTGGATCAGCCTGTACAGTCGTGATGTGGAGAAGGCCTCAAACTTCTATCGTTCGCTGTTTGGATATGATGTTACCCGGGCCGATGATGCCGGCGATGAGCTCCACTATATTCTTTCGAAAAATGGGGTTGCGCGTGCTGGAATCAGCCATCTAGGGGCGGAATCCAACTCGTTTCCAACGTGGCTGGGTTACGTTCAGGTTGATGACGTGGGTGCCTACGTAGCCCGGGCCATTGAAAAGGGAGGGGTAGTACTACAGGGGCCTGATCCGGCAATTCTTGATGGCAATCTCGCAATAGTCGCCGACCCGATAGGTGCCCCCATTGCCCTGATACACTGGACGTACGGCGTGGAGGCAGCGCGATGAAAATAAAAGGCGCTTTGCGCACCGGGGTTCTCTGCGTCTGTCTCCTGCCGGCTCTGGTCGGCTGTGGATCAACCGGCTACCGTAGCTCTGTGGGGGTCGGGGTAAGCTCCGGTTATTATCGTGGCGGTGGCTGGTATGACCCACATTACTACAGGCCCTGCTGCTACGGGGGCGGGGGCATAGGTAGGCCACCCGGTTATCGACCGCCGCCTTCCTACAGGCCCCCGAGACCCGTGAATTTGCCGTCATTTCCAAGGCCCGCGCTCAGGCGCTAGCCTGAAGGTGGTTCAGTCGTGGACGTATAAATGTGGATAGAAATATGAGTATTGGGAAAAGTGAAATCTTTCGCGCACGGCTGTTGCACCTTTCATCGGGTTTTTATCGTTGCACCCTGTTACTCGCGGGAGTTGTCGCTGTGTCCACTTGTGCCGTTTACGTGGAACCACTAATGCCTACGCCCATCATTTATGAGGTTAATGAATTTGGGCCGCTGGATGGTATTCCTCCCGATGAGCACTGGAATCTGCGTAGGGTGTATTACGCCACTACCCGAACGCGCGATGATGACCTCCAGAGAATTGACTATTCGAATACGGAGAGTGATGAAGTTTCCATTGGCATGTCATTAATAGGTTTCGGTAACGAAAATATGACCTGGGAGGATTTGAGCGAGGTGTCTCGCCGGACAAAAAGGGATAGCGTTGTACCCTTATCCGTTGCTGGAATTATGGAAGTGGGCAGATATCCGTATGATTCCGCCGGCCCGCTGCCAGACAAGGATGGCGCAACCAACTGGTTAATGGCAGACATCAGTGAATCGATAGACAGTTCGCGAGACAAGGATATTTTGATTTATGTGCACGGCGCAAAGGTAAACTTTTATAACGCTTCGGTTTTTGCGGCGCAGTTGGACCACTTTATGGGTCGTGACATGACCTCTATCGCATTTTCATGGCCGACTAGGCAGAACATATTTGCCTATGTAATGGGCGACGATAAGGAGCGCGCCTATCGTGCGGCGACCGCTCTTAATTCCCTGATCATATTACTCGCGGAGAAAACGGATGCCCGGCGTATTAATATCCTGACCTGGAGTGCCGGTGGGCGCCTTGTTGCATCAGCGCTGGCCCAATTGCGTGAACTACATCCAAAAGAGAATTCAGAACAACTCAGTGCGCGCTATCACCTGGGTGTTGTATATTTTGCGGCTGCAGATGTGCCCGGAGATGAGTTCATCGAGGCTCTTCCTGCGATGAATGATCTCGCCCAACGCGTTGTGGTGACCGGCTCCTCCAAAGATGATGCGCTGGAGAGTGCCCGTATATTCATGGGTGGATCTACACGCGTCGGCCAGTCCAGTATCGAGCTATCCGATGAGCAGCGCGAAACAGTACTTCGAGCCAATCGCCTGGAGTATGTCAACCTTTCAAAAGGGCACGAATCTCGCGGTTTTGATATCACCGGTCATCGGTATTGGTTCAATCACCCGTGGGCCAGTAGCGATGTACTCCTGGCGATTCGAACAGACCTCGATCCCGCCGAACGTGGATTGCAACAAAGTGATTTGCCACTCGTCTGGTGGATGCCGGATGATTACCCCGAGAGGCTTAAACGCGTTCGCCAGTTTTCAACCGATGAGCTCAGACGATAGTTGTGCTCGCTGAAAAGACCCGCCGGTAAAGACTGTTTATTAAAGTGAATCAGACGG
>JAOUDU010000463.1 GCA_029859085.1 Gammaproteobacteria bacterium
TGCAGTAGCCCAGCTCGCGGATCATCTCCATATCGTAACGGGTGCGCTGTTCCAGCCGCTGGGCTTCCACCAGCTTGTTGTTGTCCTTGAGCTGCTTGACGCGGTCCGCCAGCTCCAGCTCGATCTGCTCCACCGCCCCCAGCAGCACATCCCGGGAGGTCACGTAATGGCTCTTCGGGAAGATGGTGATCCGCGGCACCTTCGATTCGATCGCGCCGGTGAGGGGATCGAACAGGCAGATGCTGTCGATCTCCTCATCGAACAGCTCGATGCGCACCGCGTCCCGCTCGGAGTCCGCCGGGAAAATATCGATCACGTCGCCGCGCACCCGGTAGGTGCCGCGCTGGAAATCGATGTCGTTGCGGGTGTATTGCAGCTCCGCCAACTGGCGCAGGATATGGCGCTGGTCGATGAACTCCCCCCTGGACAGGTGGATGACCATCTTGAAATAGGAGTCCGGGTCGCCCAGGCCGTAGATCGCGGAGACGGTCGCCACCACCAGGCAGTCCTCCCGCTCCAGCAGGGCCTTGGTGGCGGAGAGGCGCATCTGCTCGATGTGCTCATTCACCGAGGAGTCCTTCTCGATATAGGTGTCCGACGACGGCACGTAGGCCTCGGGCTGGTAGTAGTCGTAATAGGAGACGAAATATTCCACCGCGTTGTTCGGGAAGAATTCCTTGAACTCGCCGTAGAGCTGGGCCGCCAGGGTCTTGTTGTGGGCCATCACGATCGTCGGCCGCTGCAACTGCTCCACCACGTGGGCCATCGTGAAGGTCTTGCCGGAGCCGGTGACACCCAGCAGGGTCTGGGACGCCAGCCCCGCACGGATGCCTTCCACCAGCTGGCGGATCGCCTCGGGCTGGTCGCCGGCGGGCTCAAAGGGAGACACTACCTTGAAGGGTCTGGACACTGAACGCTGACGCCTGGCTCAAATTAGCCGTTCATTATGGGTTACATCGCGGTGAATTGCAGCCCGGTGCCGAAGGGCTCAACCGGCCGGCAACCCCGCCGGGTAGGACCAGGGCATGGCCTGTTCCAGCTCCAGGGCGATCTCCAGCAGGCGCCGCTCCTGCCCCACGCCCGCCGCGAACTGCACACCGATCGGCAGCCCGGTGGCGCTGCGCCCCAGGGGCAGCGAGATCGCGGGGGTACCGGCGACATTTTGCGGCGCAGTAAAGACCGCGTAATGGCGCAGGCGCGCCGACACGGTGGCGAAATCCAGCGAGGGCCCGAGAAAACCCAGCTGAACCGGCGGGGTCGCCAGCACCGGCGTCAGGACCAGGTCACAGCCGGCAAACACCAGCCGGTAGTCCAGACCGAATTTTCGCAGCCTGCGAATAGCCCCGGGACTGCGCCAGCACCGGGTGAGGTAGTGCCGACTGAGCTGGCGGGTGAGCGGCTCCAGCCGGCGCCGGTCAAATTCCCGCCCGAACAACTGTCTGCCCAGGTAATGGGTGGCGGTGGCCAGTCGCGCCCAGTACAGGAGAAAATCGTCCGCCATCTGGCCGGTGACCGGCAGTGCAATCAGGTCGACTTTATGGCCCAGCGCTTCACAGCAGCGCGCCACCCGCTGCACGGTCTCGACCACCTCGGGGTCGCAGTCACCGCCAAGGGGGTGCTGCACGCTCACCCCGATCGACAACCGCGCGGCCCCCGGGGCCGTGACCCGCCCGATGGGAGGCAACGAGGGCGCCGGGTAATGGCGCTCCGCCTCGGCATAAAACGCCGCGGTATCGGCGACCGTGCGGCTCACCACCCCCTCCACCAGAAGGTTGATCGGCATTTTTTTTGCCGCGGCGATAGTGGGCAGGCGGTCGCGGGTGGGCTTGAGGCCCACCACGCCGCAACAGGCGGCGGGAATCCGGATCGAGCCGCCGCCGTCATTGGCATGGGCAATGGGCACGACCCCGGCGGCAACCAGCGCCGCGGAGCCGCCGGAGGATCCCCCGCAGGAGTAGTCGGTGTTCCAGGGATTGCAGGTCGCCGGGCTATGGGTGGACTCAGTGGTGGCGGTGAGGCCGAATTCCGGCAACGCGGATTTCGCTATCGGGACCAGGCCCGTGGCGCGAAACACGCGGGTAAATTCGCTGTCGGCGGCCACCGGTGCCGCGGAGGTTGCGCGGGAGCCATGCCGGGTCGGCGATCCCCCCAGGTCGGTATTGTCCTTGACCAGGGACGGCACCCCTGCGAACAGCCCTGCGGATTCACCGGGCGACAGGGCGGCGGCTTCCCCAAGCGCCTCGTCAAAACGCTGGCACACTGCCGCGTGCAGCAGCGGGTCCACCGCGCGCAGGCGCGCTATCGCCGCTGCGACAGCCTCCACCGCGGTGAACTCGCCCGCCCTTATCCCGCGACTGATCGCAACGGCATCGAGTTCACCGAGAATATCGTCGGTTGCTGCGGTAACCTGCACAGGCAAACACTCCGGGTCATGAGGCTAAGGACGCCCAGATTACAGGCGGGGACGGCGCGGGCAAACCCCTTCGATGCCCGGCGCCAGAGTATGCTGCAGCGGTTCAAATCGACCCGTTGGCCCAGCCGCCGATAATGCGGAAATAGCGGTTGACCCGCCCCCCCTCCATCATTAATATACGCGACCTCTGGTTAACGCCATTCCGCCTTAGCTCAGTTGGTAGAGCAATTGACTGTTAATCAATGGGTCGCTGGTTCGAGCCCAGCAGGCGGAGCCATTTTAAGAAATACGAAGGGGTTGCAGCGGTGCAACCCCTTTTTATTGCCCGCGGCGTCGGTGCGGTTGGATGGGCCGGGCAACGCAAAAGAACGCTTCAGTTCAGGCTGTTCTCTGCTATCCTATGCGCGCTTTATCAACTCACATCATATAACAGAGTTTGCGCGGGTGTAGTTCAATGGTAGAACGGCAGCTTCCCAAGCTGCATACGGGAGTTCGATTCTCCTCACCCGCTCCATCTTCAGATCATTCGGAGCCGCCAGCATGAAAATCCTTTACTTCAAACTCAGGGCTGTCGTGGTCACCTGGCTGATGCGCCTGCTGCCGCGCAACCCGCCCATCGTTTTCAAAGGCGCCAATTCCGCGCTGACCCTGTGCGAGCAGGTAGCCGTGCTGGGATTTACCAAGGTTATCATCGCCACGGATAATTTTCTCGGCAGCTCGGGTATCCTCGATGGCATCAAGGCCGCTCTCACCAGACACGGGGTCGAGTTTGTGGTCTACGACGGCATCCTGCCCGACCCTTCCTTTGACAAGGTGCAGGAAGGCGAGGCAATGCTGCGTACCGAACGTTGCCAGGCGGTGATAGCGGTCGGTGGCGGTTCGGTGCTGGACGCGGCCAAGATGATGTCCATGCTGCACACCAACCCGGGGCCGCTCGAGAGTTTTGACGGCATCCAGAAGTGCAAGAACCTCGGACTGCCGCTGTTCGCGATCCCCACCACCGCGGGTACCGGCTCGGAGATCACCCTCGCGGCGA
>JAOUDU010000465.1 GCA_029859085.1 Gammaproteobacteria bacterium
GCAGTGCCGTTCTACGGCGTCTATGACTTTCTCGACCGCTTCGATATCCGCCCGGAAATGTCCATGGAGCAAATGGTTGCAGACCGGGTGATGCAGTGCTCACTGCAGGAAAACCGGCAGCTGTGGGAGGCGGCATCGCCGCTGGACCATGTATCCGCCGGGGCGCCCCCGATGTTCGTCATCCACGGCACCCACGACTCCCTGGTCTGGGTGGAAGAGGCGCGGGCTTTTGTCTCGGCCCTGCAGGCGGTGTCCGCGCAACCGGTCGCGTTCGCGCAGTTGCCGGGGGCGCAGCACGCGTTCGAGATATTTCACTCGGTGCGCACCGACCACACCATCAACGCGGTCGGACATTTCCTGGAATGGACCCACGCGCAGTGGTTGCAGCGGCAGGTAGACTAGCCGGGTAAACCCGCCGTCCCCATATCGCCCCAGCGGGCCTGCAGTATCGCGATGGCCGCCAGCGGCGCGGTCTCGGTGCGAAGTATCCTGGGTCCCAGTTGCAATGAACGGAAGCCCGCCTGTTCCGCGGCGTCGATCTCCTGCGGGCCCAGGCCGCCCTCGGGGCCGACCAGCAGCGCGACAGTCGCAGGGGAAGCGGATCCCGGGTCGGTATTTCCCGCGGTGTGGTGCAGTACCAGCCGGACATCGGCCCGCACGGCCTGGAGCCACTGCTCCAGGGATTGCGGCGGCAGGATCTGCGGCAGCCGGTTGCGCCCGCACTGCTCGCAGGCGCTGGTGGCGACCTGCTGCCAGTGCCGCAATTTTTTGTCCCCGCGTTCGCTGCCAAGCCTGACTTCCGTGCGCTCGGTCAGCAGGGGGGCGATAGTGCGGACACCGAGCTCGGTGGCTTTTTGCACCACTTGGTCCATCCTGTCACCGCGGGATATCGCGATGCCGAGCTGCAGGTCAAGCCCCGACTCCCGCTCAACCGGGTCAGAATCCCCGGTGCTGGCGGCTACGAGCTTGCGGTCTATCGCGCTGATGGTGGCCGGGTACTGGCCGCCGCGGCCGTCGAACAGGATGAGGCCGTCGCCCACCTTCATGCGCAACACCCGGGACAGGTGCTGGCTCGGGCCGGGCTCAAGCTCGACGATGCTGTTGGGCTGCAGTGCCTGCCCGGTGTAAATCCGCGGTATCCGCATGCTGCTCAGGTACCGGGCTGCAGGCCCAGGTTGAGGTAGATCTCCCGGGTGGGCTCTACCTGGTTCATGGTGTAGAAATGGATACCCGGCGCACCGCTGTCCAGCAGGGTCTGGCACAGCTGGGTGACGACCTCGACGCCGAATTTGCGGATACTGTCCTGGTCATCGCCGTAGCCCTCCACTCGCTGGCAAATCCAGCGCGGTATCTCCGCGCCGCAGTTGCGGGAAAAGCGCGCCAGGTTGGCGAAGTTGATGATGGGCATGATGCCCGCATGGATCGGCTTGGTGATGCCGGCGGCGGAGCACTGGTCCAGGAAGTAGAAATAGGATTCCACATTGAAGAAGTACTGGGTGATGGCGCTGTTGGCGCCCGCGTCCAGTTTGGCTTTCAGGTAATGGATATCGCTGTCGTAACTCCTGGCCTGCGGGTGAATCTCCGGATAGGCGGCCACCTCGATCTGGAAGTGGTCGCCGGTCCTTGCGCGAATGAACGCCACCAGCTCGCTGGCGTACACCAGCTGGGAGGAACCACCCATACCCGAAGGAGTATCGCCGCGCAGTGCCACCATGCGCTTGATGCCGCGCTCGATGTAGCTGTCCACCAGCGCGCCGACCGTGGATTCGTTATCGCCCCCGAAGCTCAGGTGAGGCGCCACATCGATGCCCGCTTCCCGCATCGCCGACACCACGCCCAGGGTGCTGTCCCTGGTGGTGCCGCCGGCGCCATAGGTGACGGAGAAAAACGCCGGTTCCAGCGCATTCAGGGCGGGTGTGGTGTCCTGCAGCAGCTTCGCCTTGCCCTCCTCTGTGCGGGGAGGGAAGTATTCAAAGCTGATTCTCGGTCGTTGCCTGGGCATGGTCTGGCCTGTCCTAGTACTTGTAGCTGTCCGGTTTGTAGGGGCCGTCAACCTTCACATTGATGTATTCCGCCTGTTCCTTCGTGAGGCGTGTCAGCACACCGCCGAAACCGTTCACCATGTGGGCGGCGACTTCCTCGTCGAGGTTTTTGGGCAGCACTTCGACTTTCAGCGCGGCGGACTTCATGTTCGCCTCCAGGTTGGCGAACTTGCGCTCGTACAGGTAAATCTGTGCCAGCACCTGGTTGGCGAAGGAGCCGTCCATGATGCGCGAGGGGTGGCCGGTGCCATTGCCGAGATTGACCAGGCGCCCCTCTGACAACAGGATCAGGTGGTCATTGCTGGCCTGGTCGCGATACACCTTGTGAACCTGCGGCTTGATTTCCTGCCACTCCCAGTTGCGGCGCATGAAGGCGGTATCGATTTCGTTGTCGAAGTGACCGATGTTGCACACCACTGCGCCGCTCTTGAGCGCCTTGAGCATACTGGCGTTACAGACGTTGAAGTTGCCGGTGGCGGTGACTACCAGGTCGATGCCGCCCAGCAGTTCGCTGTCGACGCTGGCCTCGGTGCCGTCGTTGACGCCGTTGCGGAAGGGCGACACCACCTCGTAACCGTCCATGCAAGCCTGCATGGCGCAGATCGGGTCGATCTCGGTAATGCGCACGATCATGCCTTCCTGGCGCAGCGACTGGGCGGAGCCCTTGCCGACGTCGCCGTAGCCGATAACCAGCGCTTTCTTCCCTGCCAGCAGGTGATCGGTACCGCGCTTGATGGCATCGTTCAGGCTGTGGCGACAACCGTACTTGTTGTCATTCTTGGACTTGGTGACCGAGTCGTTGACGTTCACCGCCGGAATCTTCAGGGTGCCCTGCTTCAACATTTCGAGCAGCCGGTGCACGCCGGTAGTGGTCTCCTCGGTGACGCCGTGGATCTTGTCGAGCATGGCCGGGTATTTCTCGTGCAGCATGCCGGTGAGGTCGCCGCCGTCATCAAGCACCATGTTGGCGTCCCAGGGCTTGCCGTCCTTGAGGATGGTCTGCTCCAGGCACCAGTCGTACTCTTCCTCGGTCTCGCCTTTCCACGCGTATACCGGTATGCCGGCGGCGGCGATGGCCGCGGCGGCGTGGTCCTGGGTGGAAAAGATGTTGCAGGAGGACCAGCGCACTTCGGCGCCGAGCTCCACCAGGGTCTCGATCAGCACGCCGGTCTGGATGGTCATGTGGATGCAGCCCAGTATTTTCGCGCCGGCCAAAGGCTTGCTCTCCCGGTACTTGGCGCGCATCGCCATCAGTGCGGGCATTTCACCTTCGGCGATGTCCAGCTCCCTGCGGCCCCAGTCAGCCAGCTTGATATCCGCGACCTTGTAGTCCTGCTTTGCTGTCAGTTTCGTTGCTGTGCTCATTTTGGTTTCCTCAATT
>JAOUDU010000464.1 GCA_029859085.1 Gammaproteobacteria bacterium
GACCCACCCGAAGCAGTTCCTGCCGCTGGCGGGTGAGTTGTCAATGCTGCAGGAAACGCTGCGCCGGACCTCCGGGTTGGAGGAGACTGCGCCACTGGTGGTGTGCAACGAGGAACACCGCTTCATGGTGGCGGAGCAGTTGCGCCAGGTGAATATCAAGGCCAGCGCCCTGATCCTCGAACCCCAGGGCCGCAATACCGCCCCGGCGGTCGCCCTGGCGGCGATCCAGGCGCTGGCGACGGACCCGGAGGCGCTGCTGCTGGTATTGCCCGCTGACCACCTTATCCAGGACGTGGATGCGTTCGCCAGAGCGGTCGGCAGGGCGGTTCCGCTGGCGATGCAGGGTCGTTTGATGACCTTCGGCGTGGTGCCTTCGAGCCCGGAAACCGGCTACGGCTATATCAAGTGCGGCGCTGCCCTCGACGGGGAGCTGTATGACCTTGAGCGTTTCGTGGAGAAGCCGGATACCGCCACCGCCCAGGCCTATCTCGACAGCGGCAGCTACCTGTGGAATAGCGGCATGTTCCTGTTGCGGGCGGCAAGCTACCTCGAGCAGCTGGGTGAGCACGCGCCCGCAATACTCAGCAGCTGCCGCGAGGCGATGGCAGGGGCCGCCACCGATATGGACTTTGTGCGCCCTGCCGCCGGCCCCTTCCTCAGCTGCCCCAGTGACAGCATCGATTACGCGGTGATGGAAAAAACGGACGCCGGGGGCGTGGTCTCCCTGGATTGCGGCTGGAGCGACGTGGGTGCGTGGTCCGCCCTGTGGGATGTGGCTGAGCGCGACGGCGACGGCAACGTCTGCAAGGGCGATGTCATGCTCGAGAGCTGCAGTGACAGCTACTTTCGCAGCGATTCCCGCCTGCTGGCCGGAATCGGCGTGGCCAACCTGGTGGTGGTGGAAACCGCGGACGCGGTGCTGGTGGCCGACCGCGCCAGGGTGCAGGACGTCAAACTCATCGTCAATCGCCTCAAGCAGCAGCGTCGCCCCGAGGTGTCCCAGCACCGGCGGGTGTATCGCCCCTGGGGCTCCTACGAATCCCTGGTCAGCGCCCAGCGTTTCCAGGTCAAGAGAATCGTGGTCAACCCGGGGCAGACCCTGTCGCTGCAGATGCATCACCACCGGGCGGAGCACTGGGTGGTTGTGCATGGAACCGCGGAGGTCACCTGTGAAGACAAGGTGTTTATGCTGGGGGAGGACGAGTCGACCTACATCCCGCTGGGACACAAGCACCGGCTCGCCAACCCGGGGCGTATCCCGCTGGAACTGATCGAAGTGCAGTCGGGTGCCTACCTGGGCGAGGATGATATCGTGCGCTACGAGGATGTTTACGGGCGCAGCAAATAGGTTATTTTTTACATGGAGGTATCATGAAGATTACCAAGTGCCTGTTCCCCGTCGCAGGCTATGGGACCCGCTTCCTGCCGGCGACCAAGAGCATGCCCAAGGAAATGTTGCCCATCGTCAACAAGCCCCTGGTGCAGTACGGCGTGGAGGAGGCCATCGCAGCGGGTATGACCACCTGTGCGATGGTCACCGGTCGCGGCAAGCGCGCAATCGCCGACCACTTCGACATCAGTTACGAGCTGGAGCACCAGATCTCCGGCAGCGGCAAGGAGGTGTATCTCCAGAGCATTCGCAACGTGCTGGACAAGGGCGTGTTCACCATGGTGCGCCAGCGCGAGATGAAGGGCCTGGGCCACGCGATACTCACCGGGCAGTCGCTGATCGGCAACGAGCCCTTCGGCGTGCTGCTGTCTGACGATTTGTGCCTGAATGACGGGCCGGGTGTACTGTCCCAGATGGCGGAGTTGTTCAAGCAGTTTCGCTGCTCCATCGTGGCGATACAGGAAGTACCCCATGCCGAAGTGGGCAGCTATGGCGTGATCGCCGGGGAAAGCCTGCGGGACGGTATCTACCGGGTGGACCAGATGGTGGAAAAGCCCGATCCGAAGGATGCGCCCTCCAATCTTGCGATTATCGGCCGCTACATCCTCACGCCTGACATCTTCGACATTATTCGCGAGACCCCGCCCGGGGCCAATGGCGAAATACAGTTGACGGATGCCCTCCAGATACAGGCGAAGCGCGGCTGCGTGATGGCCTATAAATTCAAGGGGCGCCGCTTCGACTGCGGCAGTGTGCCCGGCTTTGTCGAGGCAACCAATTATGTCTACGAACACTACTACGCGAAATCCTAGGGCTGCCTGCCGATGAAGGGACTCAGCTGCTTCAAGGCCTACGATGTCAGGGGCCGCGTGCCCGACCAGCTCAATGAAGACATCGCCCGCCGCATCGGTCGTGCCTATGCCCAGGTGATCAGGCCGCGCCAGGTTGTGGTCGGGCACGATATCCGGCTCAGCAGCGAGGCGATCAAGGCGGCGCTGGTGCGGGGCCTGCTCGAGCAGGGGGTGGAGGTCCACGATATCGGCCTGTGCGGCACCGAGGAAATTTATTTCGCCACCTCCCACGCCGGCATGGACGGCGGTATCGCGGTTACCGCCAGCCACAACCCGAAGGACTACAACGGCATGAAGTTCGTGCGGGAGGAGTCAAAGCCTGTTTCCGGGGATACCGGCCTGTTCGATATCCAGGCGCTGGCGGAGCGGGACCAGTTTGAACCCGCCGCCAGGGCGGGGCAGTTGCACCAGCTCGATACCTCCGTTGCCTATGTCCGGCACCTGTTGTCCTACGTGGACCTGGCAGCGCTGAAGCCGCTGAAGATCGTCGTCGATGCGGGCAATGGCGGTGCCGGCCGGGTGGTGGACCTGCTGGAACCGCACCTGCCCTTCGAATTCATCAAGCTGCACCACGAGCCCGACGGCAACTTCCCCAACGGCGTACCCAACCCCCTGTTGCCGGAAAATCGCGCCGCGACGATCGCGGCGGTGCGTGAGCACGGCGCCGACCTCGGGCTGGCCTGGGACGGTGATTTCGATCGCTGCTTTTTCTTCGATGAGCACGGCGATTTCATCGAGGGCTATTACGTCGTGGGCCTGCTGGCCGCGGCCTTCCTGCAGCGGCAGGGCCCCGCCCGGGTGGTGCACGACCCGCGCCTGGTGTGGAACACGGTGGACATCGTCGAGTCACTGGGCGGGGAGGCCGTGCAGAGCAAAACGGGGCACGCCTTTATCAAGGAGCGCATGCGGCTGGAAAATGCCGTGTACGGCGGCGAGATGAGCGCCCACCACTATTTCCGCGATTTCGCCTATTGCGACAGCGGCATGATCCCATGGCTGCTGGTGGCGGGCCTGGTAAGCACGGCGGGCAAGGGGCTTTCGACCCTGGTGTCCGAGCGCGTGGCGGCCTACCCCTGCAGCGGCGAGATCAACCGCACCATCGGCGATCCCGCGGCGGTGCTGGCCAGTGTGGAGGAGGTCTATCGCGACCGGGCCCTGGCGATCGAGCATGTGGACCGCCTG
>JAOUDU010000467.1 GCA_029859085.1 Gammaproteobacteria bacterium
ACCGGCCCCGGCCAGGTCGCCCGCAACCGCGATCGCTTCGAGATCTTTACCCGGGGTTTTGCCTTCCCCGGTGAAAAGGAGCCGGCGCGCAAGGTGCTGGTGGAGCTGGCGGGGCCGCGGTTGAAGGGCCTGTCCTCCGGGGGCAAAGCCATCGACCTGATGCGGCTCGACCCGGTGCAGATCGGGGGCATTTACCCGCTGCACGGCGAGGACCGGGTACTGGTGCGGCTGCAGGATGTGCCCCCGACCCTGCGCGATGGCCTGCTGGCGGTGGAAGATCACCGGTTCTACGACCACTGGGGCATTTCCTTTATCGGTATCGCCCGGGCGGCCTGGAGCAATATGCGCTCCGGCCAGGTGGTGGCCGGCGGCAGCACCATTACCCAGCAACTGGTCAAGAATTATTACCTCACGCCGGAGCGCACCATCGTGCGCAAGCTTACCGAGGTACTGATGGCGGTATTGCTGGACCTGCATTACGAGAAGGACCAGATTCTCGAGAGCTATATCAACGAGGTCTACCTCGGCCAGGAAGGCCCGCGCTCGGTCCACGGTTTCGCCCTTGCCTCGCGCCACTATTTCGATGCGCCCCTGAACCAGCTGGGACTGCACCAGCAGGCGCTGCTGATAGGCATGATCAAGGGGCCCTCGCTGTACAACCCGGCGCGCAACCCGAAGCGGGCGCTGGAGCGGCGCAATGTGGTACTGGCGGAGATGGCCGAGCGGGGAGTGATTACCGCCGACCAGGCGAAAGCGGCCCGGGCCAGGCCGCTGGACCTGAACAGCAAGCACCGCATCCGCGATTCATTCCCCGCCTACCTTGACCTGGTGCGGCGCCAGCTGGGCCAGGAGTACCGGGAGGAGGACCTGACCACCCTGGGCCTGAGCATATTCACCCCCTTCGACCCGCTGCTGCAGCGCCAGATCGAGCTCAGCACCACCAGCGTGCTGAACCAGCTCAACAAGGGTGGTGAACTGGAGAGCGCCTCGGTGGTGACCCGCTTTGACTCGGGCGAGGTGGCGGCGCTGGTGGGCGGGCGCAGTATCCGCTACGCCGGTTTCAACCGGGCACTGGATGCGCGCCGCCCGGCGGGCTCACTGCTGAAGCCCGCCGTGTACCTGGCGGCACTGGAGCAGCCCGCGCGCTATTCCCTGGCGACGATGCTGGCGGACACTCCGCTGAAGGTGCCCGGTCCCGGCGGAAAGGCCTGGGAGCCGCGCAATTATGACCGCAAGGTGCACGGTAATGTGTTGTTGTACCACGCCCTCGCCCACTCCTATAACCTCGCCACCGCGCGCCTGGGCCTGGACCTGGGCGTGGGCAGGATCGTCGATATGATGCGCCGGCTCGGTATCGAGGGCGACATACCCGAGGTGCCGGCCCTGGCACTCGGCGCGGGTGAATACTCACCCATGGATATGGCTGCCATGTACCAGACCATTGCGGCCGGTGGTTTCCGTATGCCGCTGCGCAGTATCCGGGAAGTGGTGGATGCCCACGGCAGTCCCCTCAAGCGCTACCCGCTGGAGTACGACCGCACTGTGAGCCTGCAGGCCACTAACCTGCTGACCTACGCGCTGCGCTCGGTGGTGCTGGAGGGCACCGGCCGCGGTGCCTACGCTTACCTGCCCGCCAATTTTGCGGTCGCGGGCAAGACGGGTACGACCAACGATGGCAGGGATTCCTGGTTCGCCGGCTTTTCCGGCGACCTGCTGGCGGTGACCTGGATCGGCCGCGATGACAACGGCAGCACCGGCCTGACCGGAGGCACCGGCGCGCTCAAGGTCTGGGCTCATTTCATGGCGCAGGCGAGTGAGCGCCCGCTGGGTTATCGAATGCCGGACGGGATGGAGACATTCTGGATCGATGACGAGAATGGTTACATGACGGGCAAGGGCTGTCCCAATTCACGCCTGGTGCCCTTCATTACCGGCTCCCAGCCGCGCCAGAGCACGAACTGCGCTCCGCACGAGGGCGGCGGTATCAGGGACTGGTTCCAGTCACTTTTCAGAGGCGATAACTGATGATGAACGCGAGCCGGGTTGTCCGGGCCATGGTATTCGGGTTGGCCCTGGCGCTGGCCGGCTGTGCCAGTGTCGGCACGTCACCCACACCGACGCCACCGGCGGTGAAGCATCCCCCGGCGCCAACCCCTCCGCCGCCTGTCAGCGCGCCGCAACCCCCGGCCAGGCCGCCCCAGCCCTCCACCTCCAGCGCCTGGCAACCCCTGGTGCAGAAAGCGGAGCAGGCCACTGCCCGCGGCGATTACGAGCAGGCCCTGGCATTGCTGGAGCGCGCCCAGCGAATCGACCCGGAAAGTGGCGAGATCTACCTGCAGCTGGCCCGGACCCAGCGCGCCAAGGGGGACGCGGCCCAGGCCAGGGCAACGGCGGAGCGCGGTATGCTGTTCTGCAGCGGCTCCAGCCAGTGCAATGCATTGCGCGCACTTACCCGCTGACAGTGCAGTACGTCCTGTGGTCGAATAAATACCCGCTTTATCGGGTATTTATTCGGCCAGGTGGGTTGGCCGAATAAATTCGGCCCTACCTCTGCACACGACCTCGAAGCCGTCTTCGAGCGGTTCGAACACCAGGTGCTGGTTGATACAGGCGGGGGTATCCCCGGCCGAGTGGCTGACAAAAATAACCCGGGTGTCGCTGTTGGCGGCGATGTGGTCGATGGCCCGCAGCATCAGCTTGCGGTGGTGGCCGTCCAGGCCCAGGGTGGGCTCGTCCAGCAGCAGTATGATCGGTGATTTCACCATGGCCCTCGCCAGCAGCACCATGCGCTGCAGGCCGAACGAGAGGGCGTCGAAACTCTCCCGGCCGCAGCCGGCCAGGCCCAGGGCGGCGAGCCACTGGTTGGCGCTGTCGCGCTGCACATCGCCCCAGTCATCGTACAGGCCGATGGTGTCGAAAAAACCGGACACCACCACTTCGACCACGCGCATGCCGCGCACATAGTTCAGGTGCAATTGGGTATCGAGCTGGCCGTATTTCTGCTTGATGTCCCACACGCTCTCGCCGCTGCCCCGGCGAATGCCGAACAGGGTGATGTCCTGGCCGTAGGCCTTGTGGTTGTCGCCGGTCACCAGGCTCAGCAGGGTGGTTTTGCCGCAGCCGTTGGGGCCGGAGACGCAGCAGTGCGTATCGCGCCCCATTACCCAGTTCACCTTGCGCAGCACCGCCAGTTCGCCGTAACTCACGCTGACATCGCGCAGCTCCACCAGCGGCCCGGTGGCGGGCAACCCGTAGGGGCGGGGAGCCGGCGCGGGCAGGGTGCCGAGCTCGGCCATTGGCGGATTCATCAGGGCCTGTACGCGGGCATCGGCGAGGATCCCGCCGCGGCTCCCGCTCGCTACGATGCTGCCGCCGTCGAGCACCAGCACATCGGAGATACCCGCCGGGATATCCTCC
>JAOUDU010000466.1 GCA_029859085.1 Gammaproteobacteria bacterium
TTCGCAACGCCGGTGAAATCGAGGCCCTGGCGGGTTGTGATCGCCTGACCATCAGCCCCGCGCTGCTCGAGGAACTCGCCGCGGACGAAGGGGCGCTGCCGCGCCAGCTGGACCCGGCGAACGCCAATTCCATGGAATCTAAAGCCGGTATAGCCGAAGCAGGCTTTCGCTACGACCTGAATGCTGACGCGATGGCAACCGAAAAACTGGCGGAGGGTATCCGCAATTTCGTCGCCGACCAGGTAAAACTGGAACGCCTGATCAGCGCGCGATGATCGACGCGTTCAGGAAACTGTTTGCAGCCCCGCCCCGGGAAACCGAGGCTGACCGGGAGCGCCGGCAGCGGCTGGCCGCGGCCGCCCTGCTGATAGAAACCGCCCGCGCCGACTTCCGCGAGGACGAGGTGGAAGAAACCGCGCTGAAAACCACGCTGTGCCAGACGCTCGGCTTAAGCCAGTCCGAGGTTGCCGAACTGGTAACCGGGGCCTCCGCCCGACTGGATGAAGCGACGTCGCTGTACGACTTCACCCGGGTGATCAACGACTATTGCGAGGCAGGGGAGAAGTTCGGGCTGATTACGGCCATGTGGCGGGTGGCGTATGCCGATGGTCGGCTGGACAAATACGAGGAATCACTGATCAGGCAGGTGGCGGAGCTCATCTACGTGCCCCACTCCGATTACATCCGCGCGAAGCTGCTGGCAAAGCCCTGAGTCAGCCGCGTTCGAGCACCGTGAGCAGGTCCTTGAAGCGCGCGCGATTCTCCGGGCTGAGCGCCATCAATACCTTGTGGGCCTCAATCACCTTCGCTTTCACTGCCTCCTCACTGCCCTCGACCACCGGGATCGCCGTCGCCTCGTCCTGCCCTCCGCAAACTTCCTCGCGCAGCTCGAACAGTCGCTGGAAGCCCATGCTCTTGATGAGGCGGTTGATACCGGGGTCACAGGAATAGATAGCGGGCTGGAAGCCGAAGCGCTGCTTGACCGTCAGCGCGAGCTTGGCCAGCAGGCCCAGGGTTGTGCTGTCCAGTCCCTCGGCGCTGCACAGGTCGACCCAGACGCTGGCAAACGCGGGGTCGTCGAACATCCTCTGGAAATAATCGTCGATGGTCGTGCACAGCGTGAGCCGCACATCGCCCTCGAAGCGGATCACGTAAACCCCGTCGTGGTTCGCAGCCAGGATTTTCCCCTCCGCCATTTCAGCCACGCTTGCTGACAAAAAGTGCGGCGATATCATCCGGCGCCGTCTCCACCCGGTCGAGTCCGAGGCGGGTCACCAGCTGCTGGGGCGATTCCGAGGTCTGCTCGAAAACCTCGAGGAAGTACTTTTCCTTTTCTATAAGGTTCCTGGGGGGCAGGATCTCGAGGATGCCATCCGAAAACAGCGCCAGCATAAAGCTGTCCGGCAGGTCGATCAGGTGTTCCTCGTATATGGCGTCCTCCATGATGCCCACCGCGGTGCCTTCGCCGCGCAGGTAGCGCGCCCCGCTGCGGGACACCAGCACCGGCTGTGGCAGATGCCCGGCCACGCTGTAGCGCAGGGTGTTGCGGGCCATATCCAGCAGACCCACCACCATGGTCGCGAACTTGCCCACCGCCAGCCCCAGTAACTCCTTGTTGGCAAGTTTCAGCATCGCGACGGGGCTGAGGATAGAATCATCCAGCAGGCGCAGGTAATCGGAGCGCTTGCGGGCGAACAGGTTCTTCAACAGCACGGTGGCGAAGGCGGAGGAGCTGCCGTGGCCGGACACATCCGCCATGAAAAAAGCGACGAAATTCTCGCCCACGGTAAAATAGTCAGTGAAGTCACCACTCAGGTACAGGGACGGGATCACCGTGTGGCTGATGACGTAGTCATCGAGTACCAGCGGTGTGGCCGGCAGCATCTTCAGCTGGACCTGGCGCCCCGCCTGCTGGTCCTGCTCCAACACCTTGACGGTTGCACGCAACTCGGCGTTCGCCGCCTCCAGGCGGCGGCGGGATTCCCTCAGCTCCCGCCGCATTTCACGCTGGCGGATGCAGCGCTCGATGGACTTGAACAATGCCCCGGTGTCCTCTACCGGGCGCACGAAAAAATCACTGGCTCCCAGGTGCAATGCCGTCATCATCCGCTCCGCGTCCACCGCGTCGCTGAACATGATTGCCGGCACCTGGGCATCCATCTCACGCAGTACCCGGCGAGCTTCCTTCCAGGAAACCCCCTCGAGATCGAGTTCGCACAATACGACATCGAACTCACTGTCAGTACCCAGGGAAAAACGGGTGCCGTTGACATCGGTGACAACGGTGGTGGCAAACCCACCGGAGGAGACCAGCCGCGCCAGCGCCTCGGCACGGGACGGAGAATCGTCAATTACAAGCACATTGCCTTTAGCAGCCATCAGCGGGACTTCGGCGGGAGTTTCGGCGCGACACTACGCCCATCGCCGGCTGCAGGCAACCATGCGGGCAGGGCTTTGGGCAGGATTTCACAGATTTGGGGCGAACTCCCTGATTCAGCGGCAACCTCCGGCGCCACGTGATCAAAAGTCCTCCCAATCCTCTGAGTCTTTCTCAAAATCAGAGAAGCTGTCCTGGACTTTACCGCGCTTGTCAAAAGCCTCCCGGCGCTGCAGGTAGGCATCACGCAGGAAGATATAGCGGTCGCCGGTAACCAGGTCCTCCGCATCCAGCAGGCGGGCGCGGAGGTCGACAGCCTCCACCGACCAGAAACCCCAGGCCCAGGTGTTTTCATTGAGGATATAGGGAATGGATGTGTAGGTGTCGGCGAAGTAGCCGATGCCGCTGCGCACCGTGCGGGGACCGAACAGGGGCAGCACCACATAGGGACCTGAGTCCACCCCCCACACGGCGAGCGTCTGGCCGAAGTCTGCGCGAAACGGGGTTATTCCCATTGGCGTGGCGACGTCGACGAAACCCAGCAGGCCCAGGGTGGTGTTCACCAGGAAGCGCCCCCCGGCGTGGGTCGCGCCGACAAACTCACCCTGCAGCAGCGAGTTGAAGAAGGAGTTGAATTCATAAATATTCAGAATGAAATTGGTAATGCCCTGTTCTGCCAGGTCGGGCATGACATATTTGTAACCCTTGGCCACCGGGCGCACCACCCACTGGTCGAGGGTGTCGTTGAACACGTAAATCTTGCGGTTGAGCCCCTCCCAGGGATCGATACTACCTGGCTTGTCCTGCCCCTCGGCCCAGGACAGGCCGGATGGCAGGGCAAACAACAGAATCAGCAGTATCAGGCGCGGCAACGGCATGAGGCACGGCGTCCTAAATTCGGGTCCGGAATGTTACGCCGACTGGGGTGCCGGGGCAACCCGTCAATGCCCGGCGGGGGCGGGGCCCAGTACCGCGCACTCGACCAGCCCGGCGAGCTGCGGCGCACCAAATTCGAGCAGGGTGGGAAGGTCCATACCGCC
>JAOUDU010000016.1 GCA_029859085.1 Gammaproteobacteria bacterium
CTGGCCTGCGGGAGGCCTGCGACATCCTGTTCGGCGACCAGGCCGAGGCGCGGCTGCGGGAGTACCTGGGGAATGTCCGTTGAAGGACGTCTGTAAGCCCGGGCACTCCGATAGCTGCGACCCCGGCAGGATATGGAAAGCGCTCCTTCCAGACCCACACCAGCTACGCTGCGCCAATAAGCAGCGTGACCAGAGCTTGGGACGGGCGGCCAGCTGGTCATTGATCTGGTAAACGCGCTCGCGGTTGGAGGGCTTTATCAGCGACTGGCCGTCCACCTTGAGATAGCGATCCCCGTAGAGCGCGGTGCCGCTGGTGCCGGCGTCGTGCTGCCCCGCGCCGGACGATACCACTGGTTATCTCTTGTCTGGGAATATCAGTTTTCGCAGTGCGTTCCGGTCGATCTTACTGGTACCTGTTCGGGTACGCGGAAACCGTTGGAGCAGCGCAAATCTCACCTGGTCGAACTGCGCGAATTCGTGCCCCAGGTTCATCAGAGCGGATCGTTCCGGCGGTTCCTCGGATTCTATCGCAATCACAACCTCGGCCTCACCGGCGTCGCTGACGCCGGAAAAAAGGCAAACGGCATCAACCCCAAGCAGGTTCTGGATGTTGTGTTCAATTGGCGCCACGGCCAGTTTCTGTCCACGAAAATTGACCACGTCGGCGCTGCGGCCGAGAATGCGAATACAGCCGTCGGCGCGCCTCACGGCCATGTCGCCGGGGTAGAAATAGCCATCGCGAAACACCTTCTGGCTTGCTTCAGGGTCGTCCATATAGGATGAGCAATCCAGTTCGCTCAGGCGAACGCGCAGCTGCCCCTCGGTATCGATGGGGCAGGGCTTGCCTTCGGCGTCGACGATTTCGACCAATCTCTTTCTGGTGGGCGTAAGCCAATGCAAGTCGTCCAGCTGCGTTACCGTCGATCGCAATAGCTGGAGATTCGTCTCAGTGGACCCATAGGAATTTTCCAGGTTCACTGTGATCCGACTGATAATCTGTTCGGCAAGGCCGCGAGATATAAACCCGCCGGTGGCCATGAGCACGAAATCCATCGCTGAGGACACCGGAGGCTGGCTGTCCATTGACTTGAGCAATTGATTTATCATGTCGGGAATAAGAACCGCGAGGGTCATCGGGTGTTCAAGAAAATGCCTGTGCCACTCCGACCGCTGGTCCACAATGACGGTACCCCCTGCCTGCCAGATCGCCAGAGGCACCCTGTATCCCACTGCGGTCCACAGTCCGAAATTGACAAAGTGACATATGGCTTCGCTGCTGAACATACTGGAACTTTTTATTCTCTCGGCAAGCCGCTGCTCCAGCAGTTCTCCGCTCCAGAAAATTTTCTTGTAATTGCCGGTCGTTCCCGAGGTATAAAGAATATGACCCCCAATGTTACCCGCCTGCGCAAGAAGGTTTGGTTGGGTTAATTCTTCGCCCTCATAGCCTGGCTTCCCGATAGCGATTACCCTGGTCAGGGGCCAGGGATCAGCCGCGCCCTGGAGATCGGGCATTTCGACTTCGGTGGTCACAATGCAGGCGAAGTCGCGAAGCCGCAGTTCTCTCAGGATCGATGCCGATTTAACGCAGATCGTATTAATTCCCAGCGACTGCAGCGCGAGCACCGCTACCCGGCAATCGAGCAGGTTGTCGATTACCACAACCACAGTTGTACCGGGTATCGCCGGTTCGGCCTGGAAGCTGCGCATCGCGCGATCAATCGCATTGGCAAAAGCGGCGTAACTTATCGCAGTGCCGTTGTAGATAACCGCGGTTTTGGACGGCTGCTCACACGCATGCCTGTAGATGTGTGCAATGCTCAAAAGACTTCCTCTATATAGACCGGATCACGGCAGTATATAGCGCCGGGGTACTATCTCGTACCGGTCCCCCCTGTGCCGCTTGAAACAACCGGCGGGGTCAAAAGTGAAGGCACGATCAGAACTGCGGCTCACCGCCGTGCACACCCAGGTAGTGGGAGCTGAGGTTCGGGCGGGCAGGCACCTGGTCGTTGATTTCGTAGATGCGCTCGTAGTTGGTGTCCTTGATCAGCCATTTGCCGTCCACCTTGAGGTAGCGGTCCCAGTACAGGGCGGTGCCGCGGGTCCTGGCATTGTGGTTGAGGATCCACATATTGTCTTCCAGGTACCAGATGGCCGTGGCCTCGGTTTCGCTCAGCATCTGGATCTCCGGGTGATGGGCATTGTGCTGGCCGACAGCTTCCCTGCTGAAGGATGCGCCGATATTGTTGACGTAGTCCTGTTTGCCCTGGACGTTCCACTCGTAGCTGCCGCCGACGAAATGCACCGTCACATCGTCGTGGAACAGGGTGGCCAGCTCCTCCAGGTTGCAGGTGTCGACGCAGCGAAAGTACGCGTACTTGAGTTGCCGGATGGCCTCCATGTCCATCAGGCGCTGGATATCCTTGCGCAATTCCTCTATCCCGCCCTGGGAGGCCTCCAGGGGCAGTCCGGGGGTGATCCCGAGATTCTTCTTGCTCAGTACCTGCCGTTCTTTGCTCATGACGCTCGCTCGCTCAATAAAGGTATACAGGAGTGTAGTGGCCGCCTGCCGGTCTTTCACTGTGACATCTTCACAGACGGGGGTCATTCGATTGTACCGACTCCTGCCATCCACTAGAATGCGCGGCCTTTCCTGTCGTCGCATAACAACAAGCTCCCCGCCGATTGGTCCATCTATTTGTGCCGCCATACCGCCGCCAGCCGGTGGCTGGTGGCCATTGCCTGTTGAGAGCGCGACATGTTTGAGTTTCACCCCAGTAAAGCAGCGACTGTAAAAAACGATATGCTGTCCGGCCTGACCGTGGCCCTGGCCCTGGTGCCCGAGGCGGTGGCCTTTGCCTTCGTCGCGGGGGTGGAGCCGCTGGTCGGCCTGTATGCCGCGTTTATGGTGGGCCTGATCACCGCCTGCATCGGCGGTCGCCCCGGGATGATTTCGGGCGCGACCGGTGCGCTGGCGGTGGTAATGGTAACGCTGGTTGCCGACCACGGCGTTGAATACCTGTTCGCGACCGTGGTGCTGATGGGTATTTTGCAGATAGCCGCCGGTGTCACCAGGCTTGGCAAGTTTATCCGCATGGTGCCCCACCCGGTCATGCTGGGCTTCGTCAACGGGCTGGCTATCGTAATCTTCCTGGCACAGCTCAACCAGTTCGGGGTGGAGGGGCAACCCGGTTGGCTCGACGACACCTTCATGCAGGGCTCCATAGTCGATGTGGCATGGCTTTCGGGGAGCCAACTTTACATGCTGCTGGGCCTGGTTGGGGTTACCATGCTGATCATTCATTTCCTGCCGCGCTTTACCACCGCGCTGCCCTCGTCGCTGGTGGCCATTCTCACGGTCAGCCTGCTGGTATTCGGCCTCGACCTGGATACCCGGGTGGTGGGAGATATTGCATCCATCAAGGGCGGACTGCCCACCTTCCACATACCCTCGGTGCCGCTGAATTTTGAGACGCTTTCAACCATCTTTCCCTACGCGGTGGTGCTGGCTGCCATCGGCCTGATCGAGTCACTGCTCACCCTGCGGCTGGTGGACGAGATCACCGAGAGCCGCGGCCACGGCAACCGCGAGTGCGTGGCCCAGGGCATAGCCAATACCACCACGGGGCTGTTCGGGGGCATGGGCGGGTGCGCGATGATTGGCCAGAGCATGATCAACGTCAACTCCGGTGGCCGTGGGCGCCTGTCGGGAATCACCGCGGCCCTGTGCCTGCTGTTGTTCATCCTGGTGGCTTCGCCGCTGATCGAGCAAATTCCGCTGGCCGCCCTGATCGGGGTGATGTTTATCGTGGTGATCGGCACATTTGAGTGGAGCAGTTTCCGGGTCATCCGCAAGGTTCCCCGCACGGATGCGCTGGTGCTGGTACTGGTATCGGCGGTGACGGTGGCCACCGACCTGGCAGTGGCGGTGGTGGTTGGCGTTATCGTCTCCGCCCTGGCCTTTGCCTGGGAGCACGCCAAGTACATCCGCATCGAGGCGCGGCAGGACCACAAGGGCTCAACCGTCTATGCGGTAACCGGCCCACTGTTTTTCGGCTCGGTTACCTCGTTCCTGGAGCGCTTCGACCCGCAGCAGGATAACGACGACGTGGTGATTGATTTTGCCCGCTCCCGGGTGGCGGATCACTCCGGCCTGGAGGCCATCGATACCCTCGCGGAACGCTATCTCAGCGCCGGCAAGACCCTGCACCTGGTGCACCTGAGCGATGAGTGCCGGCGCCTGCTGCGCAGGGCCGGCAACCTGGTGGAGGTCAACGTGATCGAGGATCCGAAGTATTTTGTCGCCGACGATGTATTGGGCTAGGCACCGGCAAATTACAGCCCCAGGTTGCGTTCAACCGCGTCCAGGAAGCCGTACATATCGACAACTTTTTCCGAGGCCGGATCGACGGTCTTGCCTTTGAGATCGCCGGTGATAATGCCCTGGTCGACGGTATCGATCAGCGCCTCCTTCAGCCGGCCTGAATAGCTGGCCAGTGCCTGGTTGTCTTCCCTCTGCGCCAGGGTTTCCAGGGCGTTGGCCAGGGCGTAGATCAGCGCGGATGAATTGAAGTGCGCCTCCTTGCCGCCGCTCTCCAGGTACCTCAGGTAGAGGTCGTGGGCGGTGCCATGGGGTGCCTCGTACAACATGGTGCCATCCTTGCTTTCAATGATGGAACTGGCGGTAGCCAGGCTGCCACCCAGCGCTGCGGAAATATCAGAAAAAATATCGCCGTCGAGGTTCTGGGCCGGGTACAGCGCGTTCCTGGGCGGGTCGGTAATCATTTTCTTGAGCTGGCTGGAGGGGCGCATGATCATGAAGGAGGGCGGTTGGGTACCGGATTTTGCCAGTGCGTGGCGCACGTCGGTAATCGCCGTGCTGAACACCTCGTCGTACTCCATGTATTCGCGCTTGAGGCCGAAGTACACCTCCTTGCCCTTGCGCGAGGCATCGCGGAACACCTGGCTGACCCAGTCGGTGATCGCCTGCAGGTCGTTTGACATCAACAGCACCGGGTCATTTTTCCTGACCCTGCGGGCGTGTTTCTCATCACCGTCGACGATCACCTTGAGGATGCCGTCCTCCTCCATGGGCATATTGAAACTGCCGTACTGGTCACCGCCGCCCGCACTCATGCGCGACAGGGAGACGTGGTGCTTGCGATTGGGGATACCGAAGCGCTTCAGTTCGCCCACCAGCTTGTACAGCTTCCTGCCGGTGGTATTGTCCGGCACGCCCCACAGGGCGCGTCCGGGCGGGTTGGCCACGATACGTGCAGCCTGGGCGTCAATCAGTTCATACTGATACTTGAGCCCCGCCGCCTTGAATCGATCCCGGTACTCGGCGGCATACACCTTCTCGATCGCGATCCGCATCGCACCGTCATAGCCCGGAATCACCGTGTCTTTCAGGCCGAGGTAGGCATCCCGCTTCTCTTCGAGCGCGCGCTGGAAAAACGCGTGCGCCCAGGCGGCCACATCCTCGATGTCATTGGTGGCGAGCAGCCAGGGGTCACCCTTGTTGATGGTCCGCCGGTGCAGTTCCACCGGGTCGCCGCTGGCGCCGACAAAAACCAGCTTGAGCACCCCGGTGGACTTGGAAAGTTCGTTGTGGCTGTGCTTGATGCCGCCGCCGTCCATGGTCATCACTTCGATGTCGCGGCCTATCCAGTCCGGCGGGTTGATCTGCAGGTTGCGAAACTGGATGTCCTCGCGGGTGATATTGCCGCCGATCCCCTTGCGGATAGCGCCGTTCGGGGATTTGGTTGCGAGCTTATCCAGTTCCTGTTCTTTTATGCCGGGGTGCTTTGCCAGCAGTTCATCCAGCTGCTGGCGGTTGACGGTCATGCCCGCGTTCTTCACGCCCACGCCATGGGTCCTGAGTGCGGCGATAGCGTCGCGCACGGCCTGTCCGTTGCTGCGCAGCCGGTTCTCGGCGGTGAGGTCGATCTCCACCAGCTGGATATCGAGGCGCTTGCTGACAAATTGTTCGAGGATGCGCTCAAACGCGATCTGCGCCATCTCATCCCCATGCAGGATGACCAGGGGTTTTTCGACCCGAATTTTGCTGTTCATGCCATCTCCTGCTTGTGAGGTCCCCTGCCCGGTGGGGTTGGCCCCCGGTCGGGCGCGTATGCTAAAAATACCAGAAGATATTATTTAACAGGCAATTATGAAAGTCCGGCGTAAGTTTTGCCGACCGGGGTGGCGGTGGACCGGTCCCCGGGCGCTTTCAGGGTGTGGATGCAGCGGCCGTTTCAGCGCTTTTTGTGGTTTTCCGAAAAGCGGATCACGAATTCGCCGATTGTCAGGGTGGTTACCACGCCTCCCAGTACGGGCCACTGCATGCCTTCACCAGGTGTGAAGATGAACAGTACCATGGAAAGAGCGAGAATCGAGAAGCAGGTCCAGGCGATAGCTCGGGCCGTACCAAGGCCGCCGGGTACCCTGTACGGTCTCGGCTGGCCCGGGTCTATCAGGCGCATTTTTACAAACGCGAGCAGCATGCCCTGGTAGGGCAGCAGGAAGATCACCGCGCTGAAGGAGAACAGGGACCAGAACAGGTCTTCATTGGAACCGGCCATCAGGCCGTACAGGATCAATAACACCGTGCTGACGATGCCCATAAGTACCGCGGCGCCAATCGGCGTGCCCAGTCGGGTGCTCTCAACGGCGAAGATGCGAGGCAGCTCCCCCTCCATTGCCGCTTCCGCCGCGGCCCGGTTGCAGCCCAGCGCCCATGTCACCCCGTTGGAAAAAAAGGTGTAAAGAGCCCCCACACCGAGTGTCACAACCAGGGCATTGCCCGCTGCGGAACCGCCAAAGAACAGGTATAAGGTGTCGATCAGGCCCTCGACCAGGTTGATGTCACCCGCGGGAATGGCTGCCAGTACCGCGGTGGTGCCCAGCAGGTAGAGAATGAGGATGATCACGCCGGAAATCAGGATCGCGCGCGGTACATCGCGGGCCGGGTTCTTCATCTCCTTGCTGCCGGCGCTTACCAGCTCAAAGCCCAGCATCCCGTAAATGATCGCGGGAATGTACTTCAGGCTGTCACCCCAGTCCGGTTTTAGTGTCTCAGGCGAGAGCGGGTTGGCCATCCCGTGGCCTTCGATATGAATGAACGCGCCGACGATGATGGCCAGGAAGATCAGGACCTTGAAAATCGCGCCCAGGTTGGGAATCCACTTGCCCACATCCAGGGTGATGACGTTCACCAGAACTGCCAGCCAGGTCAGTGCGATACCGACAGCGATCTGCCCGCCCAGCGAAAGATCCGGGTAGAACATCTGTTTGAATACGCCGGCGAACAGGATAAATATGGCCGGGATCCATACGGCGGTATTGACCCAGTAGCACCAGGTGGCCCTGGATGCCCAGCGGCCGCCAAAGGCATCCCGAATCCAGGCGTAGATACCCCCCTGCTCGGGATAGGCACAACCCATTTCGGCGCTGACGAGGGCAATTGGCAGGAAAAACACGATCCCCAGGAATACCCACCAGAACACACTGGGTGCGCCCACCGAGGCCGCGGCGGTAAGCGTATCCAGCAACAGTATCGCGGAAACCGTGAACAGCACCATATCGCGCTGGCGCAGGGTTTTGATGTGGTGAACAGTTTCAGTCATCGCTGATGCGCTCCGGAGCCATTTATTATCCATTTCCCAGAGGTGCCAGCGAGCACCATCACCTGGCCGGCGCTGGTCGCGACCAAAGCCGGCAAGGAGCGGGCCTCAAGGGGCTGGCGAGCGGGCGATCGTCATCACCCCTCAGGTTACATTATAGTGGGCGGCGGTCTGGTCGAGGGCCTGGCCCAGTTTTTCCACCAGGATATCGATCTCCGCTGTGCTGGAGATCAGGGGAGGCGCCATAATCATCGCGTCCCCGGTCTGGCGTACCATGAGGCCGCCTGCGTTGGCGGTATCCCGGCAAAATACGGCGCCCTCGGAAGATGGCGCGAGTCGCTCCCTCGAGCCCTTTTCCCGGACCAGTTCCACCGCCGCGAACATACCCCGTCCCCGCACCTCGCCGACGATACGGTGGTCTGCCAGCTCCCGCAGCCGCGCCTGGAAGTAGGGTGCGATTTCCTGCGACGAAGTCTCGATGATATTGCTCTCGCGCAGGATCCGCAGGGTTTCCAGCCCGGCGGCACAGGCCACCGGGTGGCCGGAGTACGTCAGTCCGTGGGCAAACTCGCCACCGTGGGTGAGCAGCACGTTGGCAATCCGGTCGCCCACCATGACCCCGCCGAGCGGGATATAGCCATTGGTAACACCCTTGGCGAAGGTGAGCAGGTCCGGCTCGAGGTCATAGGTCTCACAGCCGAACCAGTTACCGGTGCGACCGAAACCGCAAATCACCTCGTCCATTATCAGCAGGATATCCCGTTCCCGGCAGATGCGCTTGATCTCTGGCCAATAGGTATCGGGAGGGATAATCACGCCCCCCGAACCCTGCACGGGCTCGGCGATAAACGCTGCGACATTGTCCTGGCCGAGTTCGTCTATCTTGGCTTCCAGTTCCCGAGCCACGCGTATCCCGAATTCGTCCGGGGTGTCAGCGCCGCCCTCGACAAACCAGTTGGGCTGGTTGATATGGTGCACGTAATCCAGGCCGCGGGTCTGGGAGTGCATGGCGCTCATGCCGCCGAGGGAGCCCGCCGCTATGGTCGAGCCGTGGTAGGCGTTGCGACGGCTGATAATCTGCTTCTTCTCCGGCTTGCCAAGCAGGTCATAGTAGCGCTGGATAAGGCGGATGTTGGTGTCGTTGGCCTCAGAGCCGGAGTTGGTGAAGAATACGTGGTTGAACTGTGGCGGCGTGACCGCCACCAATGCCGCGGCCAGTTCCACTGCCGGCTGGTTGGAGCACTTGAAAAAATTGTTGTAAAAGGGCATCACCTGTAACTGGGCATAGATGGCGTCCTTGATGCTCTGCTGGCTGTAACCCAGGTTGCAGCACCAGAGGCCAGACATGCCATCCAGCATTTTGTGGCCGTCGCTGTCGTAGATGTAGATGTGCTCCGCCCGGGAGATAATGCGGCCGCCTTTCTTGCTGTAATCCTGCAGGTCCGTGAAGGGGTGCAGGTGGTGAGCCTGGTCCAACTGTTGCAAGCGGTGCGTTTCGGTTTTTGTGCTCATCGTTTCATCTCAAATCATTGCGGTGCGGGGGGGTTACCCCCGAGTGTTATGGTTCTTGCTTGCTCGGCAGCGTTTAATAGTGTGACATAGACGCAACTCCAGTGAATTAACCCTAAAGTGGTGGTTTGCGTATCACCTGACCAGGAAAACAGGAAATGGCCGATAACAAAGAAATTCTGCAGTCTTTTTTGGCGAAGCACCCCGATATTGAGATCTTCGAAATAATCCTGCCGGACGTCTGTGGCGGACTGCGTGGCAAGTGGCTGACCCGCGACAAGATCCACAAGGCCATGGCAGGGGAGTTGAAGATGCCCCTGAGTTCATTGGCCTTTGATGTCTGGGGGCGGGATGCGGAGATCCTGGTGTTCGAAACAGGCGATGGCGATGGCTTCTGTGAACCGGATATCCGGACGCTCGCCATAGCCCCCTGGTTTGAGCGCCCGACCGCCCAGGTCGTGATCTCGATGCGTGAGGTCAATGGCGAACCCTGCGCCTATGATTCAAGGCATATATTGCAATCGCTGATCGATCGCTTCGCGGTCCTGGGTCTCACCCCGGTGGTCGCTACCGAGATGGAGTTTCACCTGTTCCGTGACGAGTTCGATAGCCTGGGTCAGCCGGTGCATACCCAGACCGATTGCGTCGGCGGCAGGCTCGCCGGGGGCCAGACCTATGGCATCGATATCATGGAGGAGATGGCGGAGCTGATGCACGGTATCCGCGATGCCTGCATTGCGCAAAATCTCCCCATAGATACCCTGATCAAGGAGTCGGGGCCATCTCAATACGAGATCAATCTCTACCACAGCCCCGACGCACTGGTGGCGGCGGACCAGGCGATGATGTTGCGGCGGGTGATAAAGGCCCTGGCCCGTAAACACGGCTTGCGCGCCACCTTTATGGCCAAGCCGTTTGGTAATCTGGCTGGTAACGGCATGCATGTGCACTGCAGTGTGCTGGACAGTGACGGGAATAATGCCTTCGACGATGGTACTGGCAGGGGTAATACCCTGTTGCGCGAGGCTGTGGCGGGTTGCCTGGAGAGCATGGCGGACAGCATGCTGTTGTTCGCGCCCAACCTTAATTCCTACCGGCGCTTCCAGCGCGGTACCTACGCACCGCTGGCTCCCTGCTGGGGCCATGAGAACCGCACCGTGTCTGTGCGTATTCCGGCAGATGCCCCCCATGCGACCCGGATCGAGCACAGGGTGCCGGGAGCGGATGCCAACCCCTACCTGGTGATTGCTGCGATCCTGGCTGGCATGTTGCACGGGATAGAAAACAAGTTACAGGCGCCGCCGCCACTGGAGGGCAATGCCTACGAATTGCTGGAGCCGAGCCTGCCCCGCTACTGGCCGGACGCCCTCGCGCGCTTTGAAAATTCCGACTTTATCCGCAACAGTTTCGGCAGGACTTTCCAGAATGTATTCGCGGTGCTGAAGCACCAGGAGATGGCCGATTACGATTGCCAGGTCACCCCCCTTGAATACCATGCCTGCCTGTAGGCTTTAGTGGCGCCGACGGGTTCTAGTCCCAGTTATACCCGGTGCGCAGCCCGTAGGTGCGCGGCCGGCGCGGGCCAAAGAATGCGTTGGGCTCCTTGCCGCCAAGGTTGTTTACGCCGTCCCAGGTGAACTCGTCGGTAAGGTTTTCCACGTAGGCTTCCACGAACCAGTTGTCGTTTGAGGTATAGCCTACCCGCAGGGCCATCTCCTGGTAGGCGTCGATCTTGGTCTCGTCCAGGTTTTCCCAGCCACCGCCGCGCTCTGATTCCCAGATCATCTCAAAGTTGCCGGTAATATCGCCGCCCTCGACCGGGTACTTGCCGCTCAACACGAAGGCGCCGGAGAACTCGGGAGCCCAGAAGATACTGCTGCCTTCACAACCGCTCGGATCTTCCAGCCCGCAGGCATCCTGGATATCGCTGGCCTCACTGTTCAGGTACCCCATCGACAGGAAGCCGGTGAAATACTGGCCGAGGGCCGCCGTGATGGAGCCCTCCAGGCCCCAGGCTTCGATCTGGCCCACGTTGGCTATTTTGGAGGCGCCGCTGTCGGTGCTTACGGTGATCTGGAAATCGGTGTAGTCATAGTAATAGGCGGTCAGGTCGAAATTGGCGCCCCCGTCGAACAGGCTGTCTTTATAGCCGATTTCGTAGGAGTCAACTTTTTCGGGCTCAACGGAATCCGGCAGGTAGCCATCGCCTTTCACCAGGTCCACCTGCCCGATCGGCGACTCGCCCGCCGGATTATCCGTCAGTGAAAAGGTCCCGAACCCGCCGGATTTGAAGCCCGCCGTGTAACTGGCGAATACCAGGGCGGTATCCGTCGGGGTCCACCGGGTGATAAATCGCGGTGTCCAGTCGTTCCAGGACTGGGTATCTTCCAGTGGCTCTGCCGTCGAGTAGCCAAAAGCCCAGTAGGGACCCAGCTGGCTCTCCGGTGTAGGCACATTGGTGGCGAATTGTTTCTTGTCATCGGTGTAGCGCACCCCGCCCTCTACCTGGACGGTTTCGGTGATCTGGTAGGCCAGGTCGAGGTAGGCTCCCCAGCCCTCATATTTGCCCTTTATGCGTGCAGTTTCCTCCAGCAGGCCATTGGCGCTGGGAGTGAATTCCGAACCGTAGTAATTGTACAGATCCTGGCAGCCCGAGAACGTCATGCCGGAGTTATAGTAATAGCCGTAATACTGGCAGAAGAAATTCTCCTCGCCGGCAAACCGGTAATCCGTGGTGATGTCTTCCTTGTAGTAGGAGACACCGGTGTACCAGGACATCGGCCCGTCTATATCGGAGACCAGTCGCAGTTCCTGCTGGGCATAATCGCCGCTCTGGTCCTGGCGGTAAGTTTCCAGGTTGAGGGGAGTGCCGTCATAGTCTTCGTTATAGTAGTAGTCGTGATCCTTGTATCCGGTATTGGAGGTCAGGGTGGCGAAACCCAGGTCGTAGTCGACTCGCAATCCGAGGGTGGTGATGTCCGCGTTGTCGTCGTCACCGCCCGAGCGGTCTACGTCGACGTCGTGGCTGGAGCCCCTCACATCGATGGGTCCGAGTGCCGCCTCCAGCGTGTCCCACACATCGCCCCTGGTGACAGCGCGATAAACGCTGCCGGACTGGTTGCGATTCTCGTACTCCGCTGTCGCATACACGCTGAGTTTGTCGGTCTCCGCGGTCCCGGACCAACGCAGCCCCCAGTTGTTATGCCGGATCAGGTCATCCGATGGGAAGTAGTTTTTGACGAAGCCGTCCTCGTGCGAATAGTAACCCGACATGCGCATCGCGAAGGTGTCGCCCAGGGGTATATTGACGGCACCCTCGGTCCGGGCTATATCGCGCTCACCCACCTGGGCCTGGATATAGCCGTCGCTGCTGCCAATCTCGGCCCGGCGGGTGTATACACTGAAGGCGCCGCCGATGGAGTTGCGCCCGAACAGGAAACCCTGGGGGCCGCGCAGCACCTCGGCCCGCTCCAGGTCGTACAGGGTGGTTACCGCCGAGCCGTTGCGACCCTCATAGAGATCGTTCTTGAAAAAGGCTGCTGAGGGATCCAGGCCTATACCGAAATCCTGGGTGCGGATGCCGCGGACGCTGATTGCGTCGATGAAACTGTCCTGGCTGTTGCCGCTGACGCCGGGAGCAAAACTCACCAGGTCCTTGACGCTGTGCAGGTTCGCCTCATTGATGAAATCCCCCGACAGGGCGGTGATTGCCAGCGGCACGTCCTGTACGGACTCACTGCGTTTGGTGGCGGTGACAAATACTTCCTCAAGGGTTTGGGAGTAGGCTGGAACGGCCATCGCAGAGGTGATGATGGCGGCCGATATTGCCGCGGCCATATTGCTTTTCCGGGTCGTGACGGAAACATGCTGACCTGCGCGGCGCGCGTTATTTATCATGGTTATCCTCTTATTTTTTCGGTTGTTCCAAAGCCCCGGCGTGACTTTTTACGATTATGCAAAAGCACTTCCCTCAAGCCGGTGGAGGAAGTTTGAGCACAGTAATGGAAAACTAGCCAGTGCCCGGCCCTATTGAAATACCCCTATGGTGTAGTTTTGGTGTGCGGGCGGGAAGACTGCACGGGGATGCCGGCGGCTTGCAGGGCCTCAACCATTGGCTGCAGCTGCGACTCATAGTGCCGCCACCGCCCGATGGAGCGTGTGTGAGCGGGCTCGCGGACCTGCACCGCACTGGCGGTAGACACCGCACCCCGCTGCTCATGAAAGTTGAGGCAGGCGTCCTCCCACGGCAATTCCAGGTAGTGCAGCAGGGCTCGCGCGCTGGGTTCCAGGTCGCGGGCGGTATCCTCGTAACTGATATCGTAGAAGCGTCCGGGAAAGCGTTGCCGCCAGACCTCCATCAGCCGGCGATAGCGGGCGTGGTGTCGGGCCATCTCCGACTGCTCGTAGGAGTGGAGGTAAGCGTCGGCGAAAAGCTGTTTGAAGCTGGCAAAGCAGGCGTCCATCGGGTCCCGTACCAGGTGCACGATCCTGGCGTTAGGTAGCGCTTTGAGGATCAGCGGGATCATCAGGAAGTTCTGCGGGAGCTTGTCGACGTATCGCGGCGTTGTGCCGCGCATTTTCGCGGTAGTTTGCAGGTATAGTCGCGCAATTTTTGCCGGATCGAGTTCACGGGCGGCTGCGAACAATTCCGCTGAGAATCGCCTCGGATTGCGATAATTGCTGAGCCGGCGCAGGGCGAGCCCGAATTGTTGCAGCTCGCCGGCCGAATTTACCTGGGAATGGCTGGTGATGATACGTTCAATCAGCGTGGTACCT
>JAOUDU010000468.1 GCA_029859085.1 Gammaproteobacteria bacterium
CGCCTACCGAGCTGGAGATCACGGACGTCAGCGCGGCGACGTGGAACATCGGCAGCGGCAGCAGCAGGCGATCCTTGTAACGCACGTCCATGGTGGTGACCCAACTCAGGGCGGCCCAGCTGATGGTTTCGTGGGTGTGCACCACGCCCTTGGGCAGGCCTGTGGTGCCGGAGGTATACATGATGAACAGGTTGTCCTGCCCGCCGTGTACCACGTCTGGTTCGGCATCTGGCGCCTGGGCCAGCAGGGCGTTCAGGTGGTGGTCTTCACCGGCCCCGTCATGAACCTGTACCCAGGTGTCTATGCCCAGGGGGTGGTCCTTGTTGGCCTTGATCCCGCTGGCCAGTTCAGCGCATTCAACACCGTAAAACGCGGCCTTGGCGCCGCTGTCGGACAGGATAAAAGAGAGCTCGCTGGGTGTGAGCCGGGTGTTGAGCGGCACTATGACTACGCCGAGTTTCGCCGCCGCATAGAACAGCGCGACAAATTCGACGCAATTCTGCATCAGCAGGGCGGCCCTGTCCCCGGGCTTGAGGCCCAGGCCGGACATCACGCTGGCGCCACGGTTGGCCAGGGCATTGAGCTCGGCGTAGTTCAGCCGGGTGCTGGTGGAGGGCTCTACATAGGCCTCCAGGTCGGGGGACAGGCCGGCGCGTTGGGTGAGGTGCAGGCCGAGATTGATATTCATCTGGTGTTCTCCGGGTTCAGGTGTTCGGGATGGCTTGATTCAACCGCTCAGCGGGCTTTGCGGCGGCTTTTCTGCGCTGTTTTCTTCAGCGCCGCTTGCTTTCGCTTCACCTTCTTTGGGGTCGCCGTTCTCGCTGTGGCTCCTCTGGTTGTCGTCTTTTTAGGGGCCGGCCTCTTCGCAGTCGCCTTGCCGGGGAGCGCGATCGTTTCCAGTTCCGCCAGAGCCGCCAGGATCAGCCGCGTTAGGCGATGCGGGTCCGCCACAGCTCCCGGCGCCGCGCCGACACCAAGGCAGATCGTTTCGTTTACTGAGACGAAGCTGACGTTGAGTCCGGCCCCCGGCGGCACGATGGGGCAGCCCTGGAAGCTTACCATGGGGGCGCCGGCCAGGTAGCGCTGGCCCTGGGGTCCGCGCATATTGGATATTACCAGGTTGATACTGGGCATCGACCTGAACGCGGCGGCGATATCCGGCAGGGTCGTGCTGCCGAACAGCAGCATCGCGTAGAGCTGGCGCACGGCAACAGGCAGTTTCGAGCTGTTTTCCTTGATCTGGCCGGTCGATGTGTGGATCTGCTGCAGGCGCTCAGCCACGCTGGCGCCGGGTTTGCCCATGGCAACCAGTTCCGCGGCAGTCTGGTTGCCCGAGGCCTCCTGGCCCTCGGCGCGCACCGACATGGCCATCAATGCCACCAGCGGCTTCCCTGTCGGCGCCTCGTGCTCCTCGAGGTAAGCGTGGAGCCCGTGATCGATCACGGTCATGACGATATCGTTGACCGTGGTTCCGGTGGCGCCCGCCAGCGCCTTTACCTGTGCCAGGGGAATCTCGCAGCTGCCATAGCGGCGCTCCGAGGAGGTGGCGATGTTGTTGAACAGTGTTTTCGTGGCTGCGAAGGGCAGGGAGGATGCCGCGGGTTTGAGCCGCAGGTTCTGCGCCCCCAGTTCCGCCACGCCGGCACCGATCTGGAGCAGGTTGGCCGGCAGCTTGCCGAGGCGCGACAGCAGGTTTTGCGCCTGCGGCCGGCCAGTGCGCGGGCGCGACTTCGCCGGCTTCTCCATCGGCATCCAGATACTGTTCATTCCCTTGTCAGCGGGGGAGCGGCTGATGCACTGGTCGAAGAGTTTCAGCGCCCCCATGCCGTCGATCATCGCGTGGTGGACCTTTATCATGATGGCGAACTGGTCATCCTCCAGGCCCTCGATGATATAGCACTCCCACAGGGGCATTGAGCGGTCCAGCAGGGGGCTGTTCAGGAAGGAGACAATGTCCGAGAGCACCTGCGTTGTGCCTGGCGCCGGTGCCGCGATATGCCGGACGTGGTAGCGCAGGTCCGGCTCCACCGTCTCCCAGGACGCCACTCCCTTATCCAGCCACTTGAGTCTCTGGTTGAACGGTTTGGCGACCGGGCCGCTGCGGTAGGCCGCCAGCAACCTGGGAATAAAGGTGTTCCGCTCCCGGGCGGGCAGGCGAAATACCTGGTAGGCAGTCATGTGCATCTGCCTGGAAGGTGTTTCAAGCAACAGGAAGCTCAGGTCAACCGGGGACAGCTTGCTCACGTGGTCGTTTCCTCTCCGGTTTTGGTCGCGGGCACCAGGGCGACAAGTTTATCCAATTCCTCGGCAAAATAACCGAAGGGAATCCAGCCGTCGGCGATCACCTTCGCATCTGCCAGAATGCAGAGGTTGGCGTGATCGCAATAGCTCCACATGGTTATGTTGATGCAGGAGCCATCGAAAACCTGCCCGGTGGAGAACCAGCTGTCGAGTCTGTAGGTGTTGAAAAAGATCGCCTCCCGCGGCCCCGGCACATTGGAAAGCACCAGGTTGCCGAACATGCCCATGCCGCCCTCCTGTCGCCTGATGTACCAGCCTACCAGCCACATGATCCAGGGGGGGCAGATCTGGAACAGTGCGGTCAGGTCGGCGCCGGCTTCCACGGTCGCTTTCATATGTTCCTTCATCTCAACCGCCGCCTTGTGGCTGGCCCGCAGGCGCTCGACCGGGTTTTCGATATCGGAGCGCAGCCAGCAGTAGTCCGCCGTGGCGAAGTTGCCGAGGCCCTGCCAGCCGTCGGGCCTGGGGCCGGCAAAGGGTGTGCCCGCGATCAGGGGGTGCTGGTCGGGATCGTAGTGCTTGTCCCGCAGCAGGCGGCGCAGTACACCGGCGGCGCAGCACAGGAATACGTCGTTGATGGTTACGCCGAAGCCCTTGCTGGCCCGCTTGAATTTGTCCAGCGGCAGGCTGTCGCAGACAAAGGTCCGGCCATAGGAAAGCGATACGTTCAGCGGTGTGCGCCGCATCATGGACATGGATGGGTGAGGCGGCCTGCCCTGGGCGGCCAGGCGCCTGTCCAGGGCTTTTTTCTTGCGAATTCCCGCAAGTACCCGGGGCAGGTGCTTACTCAATACCCCGGGCAGGTCGCGGGCGCCCCACCACAGTCGCTTGCCCCAGGAAGGCCAGGGCCGGGGTTTCCACGGTGGCGCCGGTTCGGGCTTCCAGCCGTATTCCGAGCGATACAGCTGCTGCAGGTTGAAGGCGGCGCCGACGCCGTCAACATAGGCGTGGTGCAGCAGCAGCACGATCGCCACCTTGCCGTCCTGCAGGCCCTCGACTACCCAGGATATCCACAGCGGGCGGCTGCGGTCGAGCTGGTAGGCATAGACCGAGGACATGAACTCGCACAGGGCCTTATGGTCCCCGGGGGATGGGCAGGCCACGCGCCGCAT
>JAOUDU010000469.1 GCA_029859085.1 Gammaproteobacteria bacterium
GCCCCCGAACTCCTGCACCAGCTGGCGCAGGCTCGCGCCGTAGGCGAGCTCCACCAGCCCTCCCCGGCGGACATTGCCCGCCAGTTGCACCGCGAGGGTTCCGCGGGAGCGGCCGGTGCCGTATTCGCGGTAGAACTCCGGCCCCTCCGCCAGCACCGTGGTGACCGCCGCCAGGGTCAGTACGTTGTTGACCACCGTGGGCTGGCCGAACAGGCCGGCGATGGCGGGCAGGGGCGGCTTGGCCCGCACCATGCCGCGCTTGCCCTCGAGGCTGTCCAGCAGGGAGGTCTCCTCGCCGCAGATATAGGCCCCCGCGCCCACCCTCAGCTCCAGCTCGAAGGCCTTGCCGCTGCCGCGGATATTGTCACCGAGGTACTGCTCCTGTCGCGCCCTGGCAATGGCGAGCGCCAGCACCTCCCGGGCCCGGGGATACTCCGAGCGCAGGTAGATATAACCCCGTGTTGCGCCCACCGCGACGCCGGCGATAATCATGCCCTCGATCAGCTGGTAGGGGTCGGCCTCCATCAGCAGGCGGTCGGCGAAGGTGCCGGAATCGCCCTCGTCCGCATTACAGACAATGTATTTCTGCTCCCCGGGCGCATCCAGCACGGTCTGCCACTTGATGCCGGCCGGGAACGCCGCGCCACCCCGGCCCCGCAGGCCGGAGTCGGTAACCGCGTTGACGATGTCCTGGCCGTCCATGCCCAGCGCCCGCTCCAGCCCGGCAAAGCCCGCCAGCGAACGGTAGGTATCCAGGCACAGGGGGTCACCCTGCCCGGCCCGGGCAAACGTCAGGCGCTGCTGGGATTTGAGGTAGGGGATTTCCGCTACCGGGCCGAGGCAGAGCGGGTGCCCGGCGGGGTCGCTCGCCAGCGCATCCAGCAGCGCCGGCACCGCGGCAACGGTTACGGGGCCGAAGGCGATCCGCCCACCACCCTGTTCAACCTCCAGCAGCGGCTCCAGCCAGAACAGCCCGCGGGAGCCATTGCGCACGAGTTCAAGCTCCAGGTCGCGGCGACCGGCCTCCTGCAACAGCGCGGCTGCCACCCGGTCCGCGCCCAGCGCCAGCGCCGTCGTATCCCGCGGCAGGAAAAGTCTCAGGCTCATGGGCCGGCCCCCGGGTTGACGCCCTCGCCCAGGCCGGCCAGCAACTGATCGAGCCGCGCCGCATCGACCCGGGCGTGGATCTCGTCGTCGAGCCGTACCGAGGGGGAACAGGCGCAGTTGCCAAGGCAGTACACCGGTTCCAGGGTAATGGCACCGTCGGCAGTGGTGCCGCCGTAGTCAATGCCGAGTCGCTCTTTTGCGTGGGCCTCCAGCTGGCGGGAGCCCATCGCCTGGCAGGCCTCGGCCCGGCAGATCTGCAGCGTGTGGCAACCGCCGGGTGCGCTGCGAAAATCGTGGTAAAAACTGATAACCCCGTGCACTTCCGCCCGGGACAGGTGCAGCGCACGGGCGATGGCGGGCACCGAGTCGGGGGGGATAAAACCAAGCGCGTCATGGATACCGTGCAACAGGGGCAACAAACCGCCGGGCACATCGCGGTGCTGGTGTATCGCCGCTGCAACGGCCTCCGCTATTTTCTCACCCATCCGGTACTACCTTTGGCCTGTTCGGTGAAAGTCCAGTATATGCCTAATACAGGCAGCCCGCGTGAAACGCGAGGTGCTCACCGATAAACGATGCTATAAAAAAATAACTGTGGTCATAACCCGCCTGCATCCGAATCGTCATCGGGTAACCGGCCTCGCTGCAGGCCTGTTCCAGCAGCGGTGTCCTGAGCTGCTCTGCCAGGAAATTATCCGCGTCCCCCTGGTCGACCAGAACCGGCAACTGCTCCGCGGCCCCCGCCAGCAGCGCGGTGGTGTCGTACTCCCGCCAGCTGTCCCGGCCTGGGCCCAGGTAGTTGCCCAGGGCTTTCTCGCCCCAGGGACAGTTCAGCGGCGAACAGATGGGCGCGAAAGCGGTGACCGACCTGAAGCGCCCGGGGTTTTTCAGGGCGATAGTCAACGCGCCGTGGCCGCCCATCGAGTGCCCGGAGATACCCACCCGGGAGCTGTCCACCGGAAACTGCGCATTCACCAGCGCCGGCAGCTCATCGACAATATAGTCGTACATGCGGTAGTGCCGGCTCCAGGGTTCCCGGGTGGCGTTGACATAAAACCCGGCGCCGAGGCCAAAATCCCAGGCGCCGTCGGGATCATCCGGCACACCCTCCCCCCGGGGGCTGGTGTCGGGGGCGACGATGGCCAGGCCCAGTTCCGCAGCATAGCGCTGGGCGCCGGCCTTGGTGACGAAGTTCTCGTCGGTACAGGTCAGCCCCGACAGCCAGTAAACCAGCGGCACCTTTCCCGACTCGGCCTGGGGCGGCAGGAAGACGGAAAACGTCATATCGCAACCGAGTACCTGCGATGCGTGGCGATAGCGCAACTGGCGCCCGCCGAAACACCGGTTCGCGCCGATCTGTTCCATATTAATACTGCACCACCGAGCGAATGCTCTCGCCGGAATGCATCAGGTCGAAGGCCTTGTTGATGTCGTCCAGCGGCATGGTGTGGGTGATCAGGTCATCGATATTGATCTTGCCCTCCATATACCAGTCGACGATCCGCGGCACATCCGTGCGCCCCCGGGCGCCGCCGAAGGCGCTGCCGCGCCAGCCGCGGCCGGTGACCAGCTGGAAGGGCCGGGTGGAAATCTCCTGGCCCGCGCCGGCCACGCCGATAATACAGCTCTGGCCCCACCCCTTGTGGCAGCACTCCAGCGCCTGGCGCATCACCTTGACGTTGCCGATGCACTCGAAACTGTAATCCACCCCGCCATTGGTCATGTCGATAAGGTGCTGGACCACGTCGTCCACCTCCGACGGATTGACGAAGTCGGTCATGCCGAATTGTTTCGCCAGCTTCACCTTGCCCGGGTTGAGGTCGACGCCGATGATGCGGGTGGCCCCGACCATCTTCGCACCCTGTATCACATTCAGGCCGATACCCCCGAGGCCGAATACCGCGACGGTGGAGCCGGGCTCGACTTTCATCGTGAAAGCCACCGCGCCGATGCCGGTGGTGACGCCGCAGCCGATGTAGCATATCTTGTCAAAGGGTGCATCCTCGCGCACCTTGGCCAGCGCGATTTCCGGCAACACCGTGTAGTTGGAAAATGTGGAGCAGCCCATGTAATGCAGCAGCGGCTTGCCGTCCAGGGAGAAGCGGCTGCTGCCGTCGGGCATCACGCCCTGTCCCTGGGTGCTGCGAATGGCCTGGCACAGGTTGGTCTTCGGGTGCAGGCAGTAATCACATTCCCGGCATTCCGGGGTGTACAGCGGAATCACGTGATCGCCGGGTTTGACACTTTTTACGCCGGGGCCGACTTCCACTACCACACCCGCGCCCTCGTGGC
>JAOUDU010000470.1 GCA_029859085.1 Gammaproteobacteria bacterium
GGGACTGGACAATCTGAAATTCGACCGTCCGGCCCTGTGGGTCGGCAACCACACCCTTTACGGCCTGCTGGATGTCCCGCTGATGGTGGAACACATCTACAGCCATCACGGGATCATGCTGAGGGGGCTGGGCGATCGCGGTCATTTCGGGCTGCCCGGCTGGGGCAAGCTGCTGGTAAACTCCGGGATGGTCCTGGGCTCACCGGAGCATTGCGCCGCATTGATGGAGGCGAGGCAACACGTCCTGGTGTTTCCCGGGGGCGGGCGCGAGGTGATGCGGCGCAAGGGCGAGGCCTACCAGCTGATCTGGAAGCAACGCACGGGGTTTGCCCGGCTCGCGATCGAGCACGGCTACGATATCATCCCATTCGGGTCAGTGGGACCAGATGAGAACTTCCAGATCCTTCTGGACGCGAAAGACATAAGCGAGTCGCGGCTGTGGAAACTGTTGAGCCAGCGACTGCCCCTGGATGCCTACACGCGCAACGGCGACATGATCCCACCCCTGGCCCGGGGAGTAGGCCTGAGCGTGCTGCCGCGACCGCAGCGCTATTACTTCGGCTTCGGCAGGCGTATCCGCACCAGCCAACTGAAGCGCGACGCCTCGGATCAGGATGCCGTATGGGCGATCCGCGAACGGGTGGGACGGGCGGTGGAACATGAAATTGGCGCCCTCAAGGCGTATCGGCAAACCGATCGGAAGAAACACTGGAGCGCCCTGCGACGTTGGCTGGCCCCTCTCCAGGAGAATGACTGATTTACAGGTTTGCAGGTGACTCGCTGGCATTGACTGCCATTAGCGGGTTTTTATTACCGGGGATATTGATATGAAGTCACAAAAGCAGAAAGTCGACCACAGAACCCGCGTCGGCAACGAGCGCCGGCTGAAAATGCGGATGCGCCTGGTCGAGTCGGCCCTGGAGGTGTTCGATGAAAAGGGAATTGAAGCAACGGTCATCGACGATGTCATCTCCGCCGCAGGAGTTGCTCGCGGCACCTTCTACAATTATTTCCAGACCATCGATGAACTGCTGGCAGCCCTCAGTATGGAACTCGGCAACGATGTCATGCGGTCGGTGGAGCGCGCCGTGGAGGACTACCCCGACCCGGCGCTGCGCCTTGCATCGGGATTGCGCCTTTACCTGCACACGGTGCTGCTCTATCCCAGTGTCTCGGGATTTTTCTGGCGGGCGGGGCTCAATGCGGTCGGGCCAAGCCACCTCGCCTTCGAGTACCTGCCCCGGCATGTGCAGGACGGAATCGACGCCGGCGCGCTCAAGGTAGGTGCGGTGGCCACAGCGATCGACATCATCGCGGGCATCACGCTTACGACGATACGCGCCGCATCCACCCGCGAGGTGGCGCCGGATTATCCCGAGCAGATGGTCGGGCATATCCTGCTGGCACTGGGCGTGACGAGGGCCACTGTCGCCAGGCTCCTTGCCCGCGACCTGCCGCAGATCGAGCTGAGCCCGGATTCGATGCTGGCCCGGCTCGCTCACGATCTATAGCGCCATCCGCACCCGCGCCGCGCGCAAGGCGCCGGCATCATGAACGTCGAACTCACCCGGATTCAGCCGTCAGAAAACGGCGATGTTGTTACCATTCCGGATCGTATTGACACATATGTCATTTTGATTATAATGTCATTTAAATATCTTTCGGGCGAGGGGCTGGCAACAGCAAAACCGAAAGGCTTGGCGAGGGCCGGCATTCGCTGACTGCGGGGACCTGTCCACAAATCAAGAGGAGCTGGAGAAATGGTACAGGCAATCAGGGTACACAAGACCGGTGGGCCGGAGGTGATGGTGCTTGAAGAAGTGGCGCTGCCGCCGCCGGGACCGGGCATGGTAACGGTGGCCAACCGGGCGATCGGCCTGAATTTCATCGATACCTATTTTCGCAACGGCCTGTACCCGGCGCCGCTGCCGAGCGGGCTGGGGATGGAAGGGGCCGGCGTGGTCGAGGCAGTCGGCGCAGGCGTCGACCTCGCGGTCGGCGACAGGGTGGCGTATTGCTCGGCTGGCATCGGCGCCTACGCGCAGGCACTCAACCTGCCGGCGGCACGCCTGGTCCGCATTCCCGGGGGCATCGACTTCGAGCAGGCAGCCGCGGTGATGCTCAAGGGCCAGACCACGGAGTACCTGCTGCAGCGGACCTACGCGCTGCAGTCCGGCGAGACCTGCCTGTTCCACGCCGCCGCCGGCGGGGTCGGCCTTGTATTCGGGCAGTGGGCCAACAGTATCGGGGCACGGGTAATCGGCACCGTGGGTTCCGAGGAAAAGGCGGCGCTCGCCCGGGCCCACGGTTACCACCACGTAATCAACTACCGAACCGAAAATGTGGTGGAACGCGTGCTGGAAATCACCGGCGGCGAGAAATTGCCGGTGGTGTATGACGGCGTGGGCGCGGACACTTTCGAGAGGTCGCTGGATTGCCTGCGCCCCCGGGGCCTGATGGTGAGCTTCGGCAATGCTTCCGGTCCGCCCGCGCCGCTGGACCTGCAGGCGCTCACCGTGCGGGGCTCGCTCTACATCACCCGCCCTACCCTGGCGACTTACACCGCCACCACGGAGGATTTGCGCCAGTCTTCGGCGGATCTGTTTGCGCGGATGCTCGCGGGCCAGGTGCGGGTGGAAATCGGGCAGCGCTACGCCCTGGCGGACATCCGGCAGGCCCACACCGATCTCGAGGGGCGGAAAACGACCGGGTCGACAGTTATCCTGCCCTGAGTCTTTCCAGGTGTGCCGTGCCGGTGATGCGGTGGGACGGCCAACCGGGTTGTCGCCGTCTCACCGAGGTCGATGCCCTGCCGGCTGTCCACGAGGCCGACACCAGGAATACCGCGGGCGCGCTGGAACACAGGCCGCAGTTCGACCAGTGGGCGTTTGTACCGCGGCCGAAGCCAGCATCGGGGACAACACACCCCAATACTACCCTGCCGTCAGTGTCCCTGCTTTTGCGTTTTGTTATTACCACCGCCTGCGCCAGGATGGCTTGCCGCAGGATTGCCGTGGCCTGCGCCGCCGGGCTGGCCGGCCTTCGGCTGGGCCGCGTCACCGACACCCTGCGACCTCGCGCGATCCTCCACCATTTTCCGGTACTGCGCGTTAATTTCCCGGCGCTGCTGTTCCCCGCTGGCCTGGCCCATCCGGCGCTGATACTCAGACCGCTCCTGGGTAGTGAGCTGTTGCTGTAACGCCTGGTCGCTGTCCGGTGGCTGGGCGACGGAGTGAAAAGAGACCGTCAGTAACATCAGCGCTGAAAGCAGATAAGTGGCTCGCATACTTACTCCTGGGTTATATGGTCAGTTCTGCTTTTTCACACTAGAGCAAGCGGGCGCTACCGGTGTTGATCTGGCTCAACGGAAATCATGAGGGGCCAGCG
>JAOUDU010000472.1 GCA_029859085.1 Gammaproteobacteria bacterium
ATTTATTTAGCGGAAAAGGGGACAGATTTATTTAGAGGCGGCGCCTCTTAAAGGGGGAAATTGCTCTGCCACCTTTGGCATGGGCGGAGTTGGCTTCGGGTAAATAAATCTGTCCCCTTTAATTCCCTTTAATTCCCGGAAGCCGCTGCGCGCCGCATGGACTGACGACGCGCAGCGCTCTGCGGTGGGGGCTAAACGAATTGCATCAGCAGCAGCGACACCAGCGCCAGCAGAAAGCTCATGTGGATGACGCCGCGCACGGTAGCCATGGGGCCCAGTTTGCCGAAGATGGCGTTCAGTTCCAGCAGCACGATCAGCGCGATCACCGTGACCAGCCCGATACTGACGCCCTCGGTGATCAGGTATGAAGCCTGGCCAGTGCCGTGGAACGAGCCCAGCATGCCCAGTAGCATCAGGGTAGAGAACAGGGTGTTGGTGCGGGATGCCAGCAGGGCTCTGGGAGCGGCCGCGGCTTTATCGCCCTCAGCGAGGCCGCAGACGATCTTCTGGGCGGGCCAGATGATCAGCCAGACATTCAGGAACATGAAGGTCCCCGTCAGTGCTCCCACTGCGATGTAGGAATCCCAGCCATGGCCGTGGCGAATGACCTCCAGCAGCAATAGCCCGGTCAGAAAGGTGAACATCGCGCCCCAGCGAAACCACCACAGGGCGCGCGGCGCCAGCTTGGCGGTGGCGTCGGCCTTGGCGCCGGGCTCCGCCTCCTTGAAGTACTCGCCCTGTACAAAGTTGAAGTAATACAGCAGGCCTATCCAGGTCACGCCGAACAGCACGTGAAACCAGCGAAGCAGCAGTTCGATACTGATAAACGAATTCACAACATTCCCCTCGTCTTTGCGGTGAGCCTGCCACGGTATGCCGCCGGGTGACGGCTGTCAGGCGCTGTGTCAGAGCCTGAAGGCCATCGCACCCGCGTTCACCCGTGGCAAGCCCGGAAGCGGCCTACGATAGGGAAGAACCGCCGAATGCGCAACAGGGCTCGTTCACTATCGCATCGCCCGCACGGGGCGCCCGGAGAACTGGCCTCGTCTTCCGAAGCAATGTGCGCGGGGGGCTGACGAAACGCTGTTGTTGTCCGCCCGGCTCTGAGAAAATCCGCGCGCTGTTCAGGCGGGCGCAGTGTGGCACGGCTGCGTCGTTTTGACCGATCGCCGGGCCAGGCGTCAGTGGCGCGGCGTCGGCGGGCGCGTTCGATCAGCCACTGTGTCCCTCGCGTGAACCGGTCGCTGCTGATCGGGTCGCGACGGAATGTGGTGACGCTGAAGTCGATCAGGCGGCACGGCCAGGGGGGCGGCGGCGACTCCAGGAGTCGTCGGGCCGAGGATAGCGTTGCTGCGCCGGTGGTAAAGCGGCCGAGATTCCAGCGCCACGCGCTGCCAATGCGACCTGTCGGGGAGGTCTGCGGGTTGGTGGCATGGCTGGGTGAGCATAAAGATCGCTAACGATGATGAACGACAGGAACCTTAATTTAGACCTGCTCCGACTGCTCGGCGTACTGATTATTATGGTGGCGCATGCTTCACCGCCGGCCTGGCTGTCTCAGTTGCGCAACTTCGGGACGCCGTTGCTCGTGGTGGCTTCGGCGCTGACATATTCCTTAATCTATGCAGCGAAAGAGCTGCACCCGCTCGAGTTCTACAAAAAGAGACTGGCCCGCCTCATCCTGCCGGCCTGGATATTTCTCAGCGCGTTCTTCCTGGCTTTTCTTGCCGTCTCCCGGGGCCTCGATAAGGACTTTCCCTTTTCGATCAGACAAGTGGTCATGTCCTATGGTTTCCTCGAGGGCATAAAATTCCTGTGGATCTTCAAGGTCTACATATTGCTGGCGCTGGTGACCCCTGTTGCCCTGGCTTTGAATCGACGGATTTCATCAGATTTCACCTACTTTACCGTGCTGATATTGGCTTATCTAACCTATGAGGTCATGGTTTCATTGATCTCCCCGGCGGTTCATGGCGGTGCTGCGCTACTCTTTGATGAAGTCATTTTTATCGTCGTTCCGTATGCCATTCTGTATCTCTATGGCTTCAGGTTGTCCGCTCTTTCCCGCCTTCAGGTCCTCTGTCTTAGTTTTGTATCATTTGCGCTGTTTGCCTGTCTCGCAATTTCGAAACAGATTGAATCCGGTTACTTTGTTCCCACCCAGGATTACAAATATCCCCCCACCGTTTATTACTTTTCCTATGCGTTCTGCGCGTTGAACCTGGTGTATCTCGCCTGCAGAGAACTCAGGATTGTCCGTCCCCGGTGTGCCAGCATCATCAGGTGGCTTTCATCGAATTCGTTGTGGGTGTATCTGTGGCATATCATGGGGTTTTATATCTGGAAGTTTACCATTGGCTACAGCGATGGTGACTTCCTGACTTTTGTCATCAAAGCCATCTATCTTCTCGCTTTTGGGGTCGTTGTTACGCTGATTCAAAAAAATTTCGTCAGCCGGTTTATTTCTCAGGAAAGCGCTTGGGGCAGGAGGATGGCCTTCCTGCTGACCTAGTGCAGGAAATCGCGCGAAAAATCACGACGAACTGCCACTGAAGTTGCCGTGAACAGGCGCGGTCGCATGAGTTGCGAGGGTGATCGACTTCGGTGACGGCAGGCTTTATGGTAAAGAGTGTGTCAGGCCGGTTCTCGTTTGAAGAATCAGCTAGCTGCCTGCATTGAGCAGAGGTTGGGTCCATAGACTGAAGTCACTCTTTACGACAGAGGGAGAATGCCGATGAAATTTTCAACCGCAATCGCGGCAGGGGTGCTGCTGGCCGTCACGCAGGTGGCAGTTTATGCCGGGCCCGATGATCGCCAGGATCGGCGCGAGGAGCGAGGCCGGTCTGATGAGCGTCAGGACAGAAGAGATTGCCGCCAGGAGGAAGGCGTTGCCGGCAAGGACAAGCGCGACTGTAAACAGGAAGAAGTCCGCGACGGTGTCAGAGGCAAGCAGGGCGAACGCGCAGGCGGCTGACGATAACCCGAGGGCGGTGATGCCGGACGTCACCGCTGCGGTCGTGTGCCCGCCTGGCCATGGCGGTGCTGCTTTGAGCGCCGCTGCTGCCGCTAGTGACGCAGGGTAGCTGTGTCCGGTACAGTGGCGGGCTGGGGTTGGGCGATGCGTCCCGAGGTGGCCCCTTGACAGATGCTGAGGAGGCAGGATGAAAATTGAAGCAGTTAACCCCGAGACGGGCAGGAAGGTGGCGGCAGAGCTCTCCAGCGAACAGGAGGCCCTCCTGCGCGGTTTGGACGGCGGCGTGAGTGACAGCGGGCTGGATGCCTATATCGAACGTCTCAAGCTGTCACCGCAGTACCAGGCCGTGGTCTCCCGCTTGAAGAAGCTAAGCGTGGCGGGCGGAGGGAAGACTTTCCAGGTCGGT
>JAOUDU010000471.1 GCA_029859085.1 Gammaproteobacteria bacterium
ATGCATTGGCCGATCTAGATTGCCTGACTAGACTCAATTTCACTTGCTCATAATGTGATGCAGTTACCGTTCCGCCGGGGAAGTAGAAAGATGTCACCGATTATGACGCTATATGCCCGGGCCGAATCTGCCCATGGAAGTGCATTTTCATTGCACAAAGCGTGTCAACTGACCGCCACAGGACTAGTGTGTGCCAGTGTGATAGGCCTTACGGGTTGTGCTACCTGTGCGGAACTCGAGTCCTTGCGCGCCGAGATTGCAAAGACCAATGAGACCGCGCTGCATGCGCAGGCCGAGGCCTCCAGGACACGCAGCGAACTGGCCGCGCTGAAAGCGGCCGCAAAACCCCCGGCGGATTTTGCCAAGCCGAGGACACCGCCGACCACATCTTCGACCAAACCTGCTGGATACAAATGGGGCAGCCTTCCCCGGTACTGACACAGGCCTTTGCTGGATTGCGACAGGCCCTGTTACTGGCTTACTGGCTTGAGGTCTGCTAACGAACCCTCGCGGCAAAAACTCGCCGACCCCCCTGCACTATTTCAGGGTTCAGCGGACGTTGCCAATTATCATTCAGCGCCGACGGCCTTTTTTGTTCCCTCTACTGCCTTGTCCACACCTTCCTTGGTTGCGTCCCAGGCTTTTTCACTGCCTTCCTTGGTTGCGTCCCAGGCTTTTTCACTGCCCTCTTTGGTAGCATCCACGGCTTCACTGGAGGTCTCCTTGGTCGCTTCCCAGGTTTCGCTGGAAGCCTCCTTGGTCTTCTCCCACGCTTCGCCAACCGCTTCCGTGGCATTGTCCATATGGCTGTCTTCTGCTGCCAGTACAGGTAATGACAGATAAAGTGAAGATAGTATTACTGCGATAATTTTATTCATGGTTGCCTCGAATCCTGATTCCCGGTTGACTGTGTTTTCGCCGGAAAAAAGTATAGACCGCAATTCCAGCTTGGCAAATCCCAATGTGGACACATTCAGGGCGTACCTTATGTCTGTACTATAGGGGCCGGTTTTTGAATGTGGGCGTGACCGTTAGCGGCATGGCAGGAGACAGGATTGCCGGACGGGTTCCACACCGATAATTTGTGCCGGGACCCCAACCCACGCGTGTCCCCGGCGCGTCAATTCCTCGTCTATAGCGGCGTATTCCCGATTCGCGTCAACGCCGCCGCTGACATTGAGCTACTCGACAACGGCGGTGCCGCTGAAAGACCATGCGAACGTGAAGGACCGTCGGAGCCGTCCGGGCAACCGCTCAGTTACGGCAGTGCGAAGGCTGTGAAGCATACGAGAGGCGGGGACTGACAGGGAGAGTCTCGATGCTTCACTGATGATCCCTGCATGTTGAGAGCGCAACGTCCTGGTCGCCCGCTGGACGCGCTACCAAATGGTAACAGCCTGTCTGGCGCAAATGGACAAGGTCACTCTTCAAGTCGTTTGGCGCAGCAAGGCACCACTGGCCAGGGAGAGAATGCCCCAATCCTGCTCACGGGAATACCTTCATGTGCGATTACCGCTTTCACCCCAGTTACGGCTCTGCTAACCCTGGTAGCCAAGTGCCGCCTCGAACCCTTTTTCCATGATGGTCCTGATAATGCCTTGTACCGCCTCGGTATCATTGATGTGCGGAAACGCTCCGTCGGGGACAGGCAGCTCCAGGAACTCGCAAAGCGGCTGCCAACCATCGGCCACCTCGAAAACCAGGAGCCGTTCCGGGTCTATGCTTGCCCTCACATCGGCAATATGTTCATTGAATCGCCGGATAAGGTGATCATGGTCATGCATCCGACAATCGAAGTAGTCATCGACCGTCGCCTTCATATAAGCACCCGCGTCGGTGCCAGGCAGGAATTCTATCCATTCCTTGCCGAAGATCGTGCTCTGGACTGAGGTAAACCACTTCTCAGGGTCACGTACGGTAAGCACAACTTTGGCATCAGGGTAATATTCGGCCAGTGGGGCGTAGCTGGTGCAGGCTGGAAAATCGACGGTTGCAGTAAAGCCCTGAAAAATGGCATCCCAATCCGGTGTACCGTTTCCCACCTGCTCCCATAGTTTCCAGTGCTCGGGCCCTTTTGGAAAGCACTCCACCATGTGATAACACGGGTAACCCATTTGCTCCAGTGCCGCCTTCAGTGACATGGTGCCGGTCCGACCGAAACCTGCGCCGATAATATTCAATGCCATCTGTACCTCCGGTCTCTGCCAGGCCAGCCCGGCCCTCGAGATCAATGAGCCTGTGCTTCCGAGAAGTAGTATTTCCTGCCTTTGGAACTAAACATCGCCAGCTCCGGTGCGGTCAAACAGCATGCGGCGCAGCGTACCCTTGCCCAGGCTTCGATCAATCTCCTCGAAAGAAATCATCGGGATAAGCACGAGCAGCATTAGTAATGAGGGCGCAAAAAGCTCCGGCCATGATCGGGCTGTAAGTTCTTTTACAGTATTGGCAACAGTATGTCCGTGGAACCTGCCCACGACCATTTCTTCGACCAGTGTAAATACGACAAGTAGCAACATAAAGGCCAGGGATTTCCATATAATCCTGATTAGCAGAACGTTCGAACTCAAACGGTTCCCTGCTTTGACCGCCTTGCCTATCAGGATGAATTTGCCGATGATCAGTGCCTTTACTGCAGCGATACCCAACGGTATGAATTGAACCTGCTCGGCCCGCAATATGGCTGTCTTGTACAACAGCAATACGCCGAAACATATCCAGAGGTAGATGCTGATGATCAGGTACTCGCGCAGCTCCGTTACGAAACGCTGCGCTATGCTGTCTTTATTGCCGTGTGTATCTGCCATCGAGTCCAGATCCTGGTAATGCAATTTTTGCGTGCACAGGATAGCAGGAAGCACTGCTTTTTTGACAGCGTGCGGCAGGCTATTTCAGTTCAAAACCTTCCAGTATGTCCAGCGGCTTACTCGCAACCGCACGATTTCCGGGTTTTGGAGATTTCCTGCTCTTTGCCGGTTTTCGATTGCAGGCTATGGCTGCGCCTGAATGTTTCGACGAGCAGATTCGGCCTCCAGCCCGGGAGGCTGCCCGGGTTTTTTTCTACATCAGGCTTGCCAGGATCAACAGGCCAGTAAACGCAACGTACACCCATGCGCCATTCCATAACCGGACCCGCATCATGGCCCAGGTATTCCACTCGCTTTCCTTTTTTCTCCTGTCGTGCATCAGCTGCTCCGATAGCGACACGTGAGGCACACATGTTCAGCCTAGCGCAGGCATGGGTCTCAGCAAGGCTCAACAGGGCAATCTGTGAAGTGCGTCACACGGCGGCGGCGATGCGGTGGCGGTTCCGGACGTACAGTCTCGAGGTGAAGGGGAGATAGAATGGCCCGGTTATCCCGGACCGGGCCGCTGCAAAGCCG
>JAOUDU010000473.1 GCA_029859085.1 Gammaproteobacteria bacterium
ATCCCCCAGGCCCTGATCGCCTCCATGCTGGAGCCGTCGTCCTTCGGTCGCTATTACGCGGTGGGGACACGGGTACACTCCCGGGGTGAGGCGATTTTCTTCGAGGTCGATCCCGGCCAGCTTCCCGTGGGGGAGTTTCCCCTCGAGCTCGTGCCGCAGCGCTGCGTGGCGAAAGCGGACGGCAGGCCGAAGAAATCCGTATACCTGTCGATTTACCGGGTGCTTTCGCGGATACCGGTGGCGGCGCTGGGCAAACTGTACCTGGTGACCCGGGACGGCAGGACGCTGGCCCTGGAGCGGGCTGAATATACCGGCGACCAGGGGCGGCGCACCCATCTCTACCAGGAGTTCTGTCCCATCGACCCGATGGTGGCCAGCCTGCTGGCGCCCCTCGAGTTCTGCAGGGCCATTACCGATCCGGCCCGGCCGGTACATGTGCCGCGCATCGTGTTTTCCGAGCTGGCCCTGCGGGGTTTGGCCACAGACCCGGTCAACGGCCTGGCGAATGACCTGCCCTACCCCAATCTCTCCCACCTGCGGGATGTGCTGGCAGACCTGCTGGAGGGCAACGGCAAGGACAGCAAGCTGGTACTGAAGCAGGCCGGCGGCGGCGTGTTTTACCGGATGATCCGCGGCGGCTTCTACGTGGGAGACCAGCGGGATTTCGCGTTTTACCGGTTCCCGGCGGTGGCGGAGCTCGAGGCGCATCACTACAGCTGGTGGCGCTCCGCCCAGACCCCGGCCCTGGATATCTAGCTGGCAATGCCACAGGAAGGCCATTGAACCATGATTGAACCGCTGTTCTGGCTGGCGCCGGCAGCCGCCCTGGCTGCGCTGGTGTTCGCGACCCTGTTTTTCCTGGAGATGCGCCGCCGGGACGAGGGCACGCCGCGGATGCGCCATATCGGCCGTCTCGTGCGGGACGGCGCCATGGCCTACCTGCGCCAGCAATACCGCGTCATGGCGGTCGTGTTTGCGTTGATGGCGGCCCTGTTTGCGCTGCTGGCTTACGGCTTTGGTGTGCAAAACCGCTGGTTGCCCTTTACCTTCCTGTGCGGGGGCCTGTTCTCGGCGCTGGCGGGCTATGTCGGGATGCGCACCGCCACGCTGGCGTCCACCCGCACCGCGGCGGCGGCCCGCACCTCCCTGGGGCAGGGCCTGCGCATCGCCTTTCGCAGCGGCGCCGTGATCGGGCTGGCGGTGGTGGGGCTGGGCCTGGGCAACTGTGTCGGCTGGTTCCTGCTGATCGACTGGCTGACGCCGGCTTCCACCGACAGCCACCGCCTGGTGCTGGTTACCACCAGCGTACTCACCTTCAGCATGGGCGCCTCGCTGCAGGCCCTGTTTGCCCGGGTGGGCGGCGGGATTTATACCAAGGCTGCGGATGTCGGGGCCGACCTGGTGGGCAAGGTGGAGGCGGGCATTCCCGAGGACGATCCGCGCAACCCGGCGGTCATCGCCGACAACGTGGGTGACAACGTAGGGGATGTGGCGGGCATGGGCGCGGACCTGTTCGAATCCTACTGCGGCTCCCTGCTGGCCGCCTGCGCCCTGGGCGCGGCCGCCTATGTCGGCGACGGCGTGCTGCAGGGCAGGGCGATCGCGGCCCCGTTCCTGGTAGCGGCGCTGGGCATCCTGGTCTCTGTCGCCGGTGTGTTCCTGGTGCGAACCGGGGAGGAGGCGGACCAGGGTGCGCTGCTGGCCGCCCTGTCCCGGGGTATCAACACCAGCGCGGCGCTGGTGCTGCTGCTGTCCCTGCCGGTCCTGTACTGGCTGGGCATGCCCAACCTGTGGGGTTGCTGGGGTGCGGTGGTTGCCGGCCTTGTGACCGGGGTCGTGATCGGGCGCGCCGCGGAATATGCGACATCGGCGTCATATCCCCCGACGCGGGCCATCGCCGCGGCGGCCGAGAGCGGCCCGGCCACCACCATCATCGCCGGCCTCGGTTGCGGAATGCTCTCCACCGTGGTGCCGGTGATGGCGGTGGCCGCGGGCACCCTGCTGGCCTTCCTGTGCGGCGCCGGGTTCGACCCGGCCCAGGTCACCCGGGGGCTCTACGGCGTGTCGATCGCGGCGGTGGGTATGCTGTCCACCCTGGGCATCACCCTGGCCAGCGATGCCTACGGACCGATCGCCGACAACGCCGGGGGCAACGCCCAGATGAGCGGCCTCGGCCCGGAGGTCCGGGCCCGCACCGATGCGCTGGATTCCCTCGGCAATACCACCGCGGCCACCGGCAAGGGCTTCGCCATCGGCTCGGCGGCGCTGACCGCGCTGGCGCTGATCGCGTCCTACCTGGAAGTGGTGCGGGTTGAGCTGCTGCACACCGGGCGCACGGTGCTCGAACTGGGCCACGGCGTGACGGTGGCGACCCGCGACGCCACCCTGGTGGATTTCATGGGCTTTTATAACGTCACCCTGCTGAACCCGGTGGTGCTGGCGGCGCTGTTCATCGGCGCGATGTCGGCCTTTGTCTTCAGCGGCCTGACGATGCAGGCGGTGGGCCGGGCCGCCGCCCTGATGGTGGAGGAGGTGCGGCGCCAGTTCAGGGAAACCCCCGGTATTCTCGAAGGAACTGCTGAACCGGATTACGCCCGCTGTATAGGTATATCCACCCGCGGCGCCCAGCGCGAGATGATCCTGCCATCCTGCCTGGCAGTGGCCGCACCGGTGGCCGTGAGCCTGCTGCTGGGGGTGGCGGGGGTGATCGGACTGCTGGTGGGTGGGCTCTGCACCGGTTTCGTGATGGCGGTATTCCTGTCAAACACCGGCGGCGCCTGGGACAACGCCAAGAAGTACATCGAGGCGGGGCAGCACGGGGGCAAGGGTTCGCCGGCCCATCGCGCCGCCGTGATTGGCGACACCGTGGGTGATCCTTTCAAGGACACAGCGGGCCCCAGCCTGAATATCCTGGTCAAGCTGATGAGCATCATCGCCATCTCCATCGCCGCCCTGGCCGTATCCCACAGCCTTGTCTAGAACGGGTCCGTCAGGCTCACACCTATCCCGATCCGGTTGCTGCTCTCGTTGTAATCGATCAGGCTTTCGCCGTAGCCGTTGAAATACTGGATATAGCCGCTGAAGCGCTGGCTGATCGGGAAGGTCCAGTCCAGCTGGATGGCGCCCTTGTTGTCGCTGCTGAGGTTGTTGCGCAGGGTGAAACCCAGGGTGTAATCGGGCCACTTCCACACGCCCTGCAGCTGGCCGTTGCCCATGTAGTCATCGATATCGGGGTTGTCATCCTTGTTGTTTTTTTCCGGAATGCGGTACCAGGCACTGGCCACCAGGGAGAAGTTCCTGTGTTCGAACAGCGCCGAGCCGATCACGCGGTTCCAGCTGCGGGACTCCGGCTCGGAGCTGCCGTTGGAGTTGTGGT
>JAOUDU010000474.1 GCA_029859085.1 Gammaproteobacteria bacterium
ACAGCGTACTGATAGCCGGGAAGGGCGACGAACAGCAGTATCCCGGCAACCGCCAGGGCGACCATCATCTCGATAAGGCTGAAGCCCCGCCGCCAGCGCGGCAGCGTCGCGCCATTGCCACTGCACATGCCCGGCTTTGCTGGCTGGCGCATCAGGGGATGTCCACCTCTTCTTCCCGCCAGTACGCCCGCCACCAGGTCCGCCCCGGCACGGACAGCAGTGAGCTTCCCTCCAGCCCCGTACCTGGAATCAACACCTTGTTTTCGAACGGTACAACCTCCCCCGGCAGCCCGGGGCCTATGGACCGGAAGCGATCGGTTTCCTGATCGGCACTCTCCGCGTCATCCTGGAACTCGATCTTTCCGGGCAGTGGCAGGGCGGGGGAGCCATTGCCCAGTCTCACTGCGTAGACACGGCCGAACCCCTCGGCCGCACTGCACGCCAGCGGACTGGTCTCCGGGCTGCCATCCCGGCCATCCCCCGGCCCCTCCCCGGCGAAGGGCACATAACTGGTGAACAGCACCCTGCCGTTGGTGACCAGTGGCGTGGACAGCCCCTTTTCGCCCGGGGTTTGCAACTCGAGCTTCCAGCCGGGCCCGAGGTCTGCCGCGAGGCAGGTGCTCGCGATCGCGGAGCGACAGGACCCGGTGATATCTGCCAGGTCATCATGGCTGGTGGCGGGTGCCGGCGGGGATGCCCTGCCGGCGCCAGAGGTGCGCCGGTCCTTCAACAGGTAGGCGAAATTCCTGGCATCCAGCTCCCCCGGCGCCGCCCGGTCTCCGGACACGATAACGACGCCATCGTAGTCGCCGGCGCTGTCACGGCTCTGGACCACATCCGCCGCGTGGAAGAAGCGCCGGTCGGCATCGCCGCTGCCCCCCAGCGAGGCCAGCCGGGTGAGGTACCAGTTGCGGGAATCCGTGACTGCGGAATCCGCTGCCCGCTGTTCGTACTCCGTCAACTCGATCCGCCAGACATTGCCCCCACTGTCCCCCACATAGGCGCGATCATCCACGCCGTTGTGATCTGCATCGATGACGGTGACCGGCGCCGGAATGCTGTGGGTCAGGTTCGCCACAAGCAGGTGGCGCTCACCCGTGGCCGGCGCCGGGCCCCCGCCCGGGCCGACCGCGCGCCAGACCAGGCTGCCGTCCTCGGGGCGCACCAGGTAGACGGCGTTACCAATCGGGTCATCGCCCCTGCCCGCGTCCTTGCCCACGCGGTGATCGCCCTCCCAACCGCCGTTATAGCCCCCGGCGAACACCAGCAGCGGGGTCGGCGCCGCGTCACCCAGGTCCAGCCTCGCCACCCGCGGCGTGGAAAAAGTCAGCGCCAGCTGCTCAAAGCCGGGGGTGTGATTGTCAATGGTCCACAGGTAGCGCGGGCTGTCGGGATCCGTCACGTCAAACGCATACAGTCCCCTGCCGCCGCGCCGCTGGCCGATAAACACCAGCACGGAGTCGCCGTCATCCGCCTCGATATTGCCGTCCCGGTCCCGATCCACGATAAGGGCCGCCGCTTCCCCGTCCAGGCCATAGGGGTGGTCTGCCGGGGTGTCGCCAGCGGCGCGGGCCAGCCGGGACTGCATGCCCAGCAGTTGCGGCGGGAGGAAAGCCCAGGTCTCGCGCCCCGATTCGGCGCCGGAGGGGGCGGTATTGCGCAGGAGATGAAACACGCCATCGTTGCTGCCAAAGAAGATCCGGATATCGGGATTTCCCGCACTGTAAGCAGTACCCGGCCGGGCCCCATAACTGATCGCCAGCGGCCTGGAATGCAGCGGGTCGCCGAGCAGCCAGTGCCGGGGCTCCAGCCGGTCGCCGTCAGCATCCGCATCAAAGCTGTCCAGGCCGCGGATCCAGCGGATGAGATCCAGCCGGTCCGCTTCGCTCATCCGGCCGGTCGGGTCCAGGCCCGCTCCGATCTTCGCCACTGTCGCCGCCGTGGCGTCGAGCGCGAGCAATTCACCGGGTTGGTCCGGATCCAGGGTGAACAGCTGGCGGGCACCCGGCTCGGCGTTGGCGGCACCCACCATGCCGGCCAGGTAGCCGGTGACACGCTGACCCGCCCCGCCGCGGGTGACGGAGCGCCCGTCCCGCCCGGGAACCTCCAGCCGGCCGGCATCAAAGGCCAGCACATCGGCTCCGGTGGGGTCGGTCCAGAAAGTCAGGGCATCCGGCAGGATCTGGCCGTCCTGGGCAGACATGGCCGGCCGCGGCGGATTGGTCAGCGGCGCCTGGGCAATGACCCCGGGGGGACCGGCCTCGCCCGTCTCACCAACAGTCCCGGGCAGCGGCGCGAGTTTCAACTTCTTGACGTTACCCGGCCAGAGGGGACCGGGTTCAGGCTGGAACAGGGCGAAATAGATCGCCTGGCCGTAGCCGGACCAGCCCGCAGAATTCTCCGCCATCGAGCCCGCCACCAGCGTCCGGCTTTTACTGTCAGCAGCCTGCTCGCAGCTTGCAGCGGCGGCGCCCGCACCGATCCCGTGCCGGTAGATGTCAATGTCGTCCGCCCGGGGACGCGTCGCAACCAGCCCGGCCAGGACCCCATAGAGGGCGATGGTCAGCAGGATTTTCACGGTGCTCCCCCGCCCGAGCGGGGCGATGAGGACACCTGCACCAGCAGACCCTGGGCGATCGCGGCCCGGCCAGGGTTCCGGGCAGCGCCGTCATAAACGGCCTGCACCTCGAATGTCGCCACCCGGTAGTAGACCGTGCTGCTGGCCTGAGACTCTGCCATCACCGGTATCCGGCCTGCCAGCGGCGCGATCCGGGTAACGGCAACGTCGACGCTGCCCGCGGCGGATACTGCCCCGGGTTCCAGGACCAGGCTGTGTTCGTCACAGGCGAGGCCGGGAGAACCCGGCAGGCACAGCCGATAACCCACACCACCTGCCAGCGGCAGGTCGCCGGCACGGGCCAGGATGGCATCGACCGCCGCCAGCGCCTGTTGCATCGCGGCGATCCTCGCCTCCTCGTTGCCCGCCATGTGCAATTCCAGCAGGCCGGTGCGAGCGACAGTAGACGCAATAATGCCGAGCATCAGCAGCACCAGCAGTGACACCACCAGCACCACACCGCCCTCGCGCGCAACTGCCCGGACTCCTGTCATCGGCCGCAACCACCCTGGTTGCGCAGCAGCACCGTGGTCCGCATCAGCCGCCGGTAATAGCCGTCACCGGTCGCCTCCACCCGCCTGGCACCCAGGGTGTAGGACTTGTCGTCGATATGCCCCGCCACCGGGTGGAGACTTCGTACCAGCAGGTAAATCCGGGCCGCCACCGCGGTCCGCAACCGCGCCGGCCCGGGAGCCGCCTCAAAACGGTCCGGCCGCTGGTCGCCGTTCTCGTCTATGCCGAACTCCAGCTGCAGGTTC
>JAOUDU010000475.1 GCA_029859085.1 Gammaproteobacteria bacterium
ATCGGCCTCAAGCCCCGCCTGGGCAACCGTGAGCCGGTGCTGAGCCAGTACGCGCCGGGCTGCTTCGTCAACGCGGTGGGCCTGACCAACCCCGGGGCGGAGAAGTCGGCCGAGCTGATGGCGCAGTTGAAGGTGCCGGCGGACCGGTTCCTGCTCACCTCGATATTCGGCGGCAGTATCGAGGAGTTCGTCGAGGTGGCGAAGATCCTCGCACCGGTCTCGGACGGACTGGAGCTGAACCTGTCCTGTCCCCACGCCAGCGGCTACGGCATGGCGATGGGCCAGGACCCGGAGCTGGTGCGCCAGATCACCGCCGCCGTGAAGGCGGTGGTGGATATACCGGTGATCCCCAAGCTCACCCCGAATACGCCCAACATCGCCGAGATCGCCGAGGCGGCTGTCGCCGGCGGCGCCGACGGCCTGTGCGCGATCAATACCGTGGGGCCGGGCTACACCTCCGCCCACGGCCATTCGGTGCTGAGCAACGGCTACGGCGGCATGTCCGGCAAGGGCATCCTGCCCATCGGCCTGAAGTGCGTGCGCGAAATCGCCGCTGTCACCGATGTGCCAATCATCGGCTGCGGCGGTGTCAGCAGCGCCGATGATGTAAGGGCTTACTTCGACGCGGGGGCAGCAATCGTAGGGGTCGGCTCCGCGCTGATCGGCCTTACCTCGGAAGAGACCGGGGACTATTTCCGGACCCTGGCGAGCGACCTGGACCACAACCGCAACCGGGCCGAGAGCCACATTCGCTATGACATCGATATGCACTTCGAGTCCGTGGCACTGGTGGAGAACCGACGGGTGTGCGAGGACATCACCATCCTGACCTTCGATCGCAAGATCAATGTGCAGGCGGGTGAATTCGTCTTCCTGTGGATACCCGGCCTGGGGGAAAAACCCTTCTCCGCCCTGACGGATGATCCTTTCTCACTGGTGGTGATCGACGTGGGGGTCTTCACCCACGGGCTCATGGACCTGGCCCCGGGTACCGTCGCCTATGTGCGCGGGCCCCACGGCATCCCGGTGGACCCGCCGGAAAACGCGCGCATCATGGCAGTGGCCGGCGGCACCGGCCTGGCGGCGGTCTACCAGGTGGCCCGGGATTTCGGCAACGCCGAGGTGTTCGCCGGGGCGCGCACGGCCGAGCGTCTGTACTTCCTGGACGAGTGTCGCCGGATCGCCGAGGTGCATGTGGCGACCGACGATGGCAGCGCCGGCTATCACGGGGTCGTGACCGCGCTGCTGAAGGAGCGCCTGCAGGGCATGACGCCCGCCGAGCGCGACCAGCTGGTATTCTACAATTGCGGGCCCCAGCCCATGGTGCATGCGGCCATTGCGGTGGAGCGTGAATTCTGCCGGGATGAACAGATCTTCAGCGCCATCGATTACCTGACCAAGTGCGGCGTGGGCATCTGCGGCGCCTGTGCCAGTCCCGACGGGAGGCGCCTGTGCGTGGACGGGCCGTTCCTGCAGGCGGTGTGAGCCGCCCGGCGTCCCGCTGCGTGTATACTTGACCGGCATACCGATGAACTGCAACCAGGAAATATATCCTCATCATGGCTAAAGGTATTCACCACGCTCCCTGGGAAAAGGCCTTCGATCGACTGCTCAGCCCGCTCGAGGAATTCATCCATCGCCAGACCACCAGCGGCGTGCTGCTGATGATCTGCGCGGTGATCGCCCTGATCATAGCCAACAGCCCCCTGCGCGACAGCTACGAGCACCTGCTGCACACCCAGATCGGAATGTCCTTCGGCGGCGGGGCATTCTCCATGTCGATTCACCACTGGATCAACGAGGCGCTGATGGCGCTGTTTTTCCTGGTGATGGGGCTGGAACTGAAGCGGGAACTGCTGGTGGGGGAGCTGTCGTCCCCCCGCCAGGCCCTGCTGCCCATCATGGCCGCCATCGGCGGCATGCTGGTACCGGCGCTGTGCTATATCGCCCTGAACCCGACGGGGCCCACGGCCGTGGGCTGGGGTATCCCGATGGCGACGGACATCGCCTTCGCCGTGGGGGCGCTGAGCCTGCTCGGTCCCAGGGTGCCCCAGAACCTGATCACCTTCCTGATCGCCCTGGCCATCGTCGATGACCTGGGTGCCGTCGCGGTAATCGCCCTGTTCTACACGGCTTCCCTCAACCTGGTCGCGCTGGCGTGGGCGGCGGGCTGCACCGCCCTGCTGGCCGCCCTCAACCTGGGCGGTGTGCGCCACTCCCTGCCCTATGCAATCATCGGCGTGCTGCTGTGGGCCGCAATGCTGGCCAGCGGTATTCACTCCACGATTGCCGGCGTTATCGTCGCCTTTGTCATTCCCATACGGCCCAAATTCGAGCCCGCCCTTTTTGTCGAGCGGGTAAAGGACAAGATCCGCAAAATGGAGAAGTCCCTGGCCGGAGGGGCCGATATCATTCACAACCACCGCTTCCGCACCCTGGTCTCCGCCCTCGGCGACGGGGTCCAGCTGGTGCAGGCCCCCGCCCAGCGCGTCGAGCACACCATGCACCTGCCGGTGGCCTACCTGGTGATCCCGATATTCGCGCTGGCCAACGCCGGTATCCCGGTGGATTTCGCCGGCTTCGGCAGCTACCTGGGCAACCCGGTGACCCTCGGCGTACTCGCCGGCCTGCTGCTGGGCAAGCCCCTGGGTATCGTCGGCCTGACCTGGCTCACCGTGAAACTGGGCTGGGCCAGCCTCCCCACCGGACTCAATATACGCCACATATTCGGCGTGGGCCTGCTGGGGGGCATCGGCTTCACGATGTCCATCTTTATCGCCGACCTCGGCTTCGTGAATCGCCCCGAGGACCTGCTGATGGCCAAGACCGGCATCCTGCTCGCCTCCGCCATCGCCGGCCTGGGCGGCTATGCCTGGCTGATGGCGAATACCAGCAGGGTGGCGAAGGACCGGGCCTCCCACTGACCAACCCCCTGCGGCCCTCTCTTGGGCCGGATTCCGGCCTCAGCCCCCCGGGCACCCCTCTCCACCGTTAATTCTGCACAGCGCTCGCCCTTGCGCCATTTCATAAGTTTCCTTACTATAAGCGCACTTCACTTACCCAGGTGCCTCCATGAATAACCAGGATACTGCCGCCCGGCTCAGCTTTGAGTTGCACGGCGCGGCGCGACTGCTGCGGCGCAACTTCGACCGGCGCGCGCGGGAGCACGACCTCAGCCGCGCCCGCTGGCAGGTGCTGTGGCTGCTGGACCGGGAGCAGGGCCTGAAACAGGCAGAGCTGGCGGAGCGGCTGGACGTGGCGCCGATCAGCCTGGGCCGGCAGCTGGACAACCTGGAACAGGAAGGCCTGGTGGAGCGCCGCCGCGATGCGGGAGACCGCCGCTGCTTCCGTATTTACCTCAAGGACGC
>JAOUDU010000017.1 GCA_029859085.1 Gammaproteobacteria bacterium
GCGGCTGCCCGATGCATTTACCGCAATGTCCCGATCCCCACCGCGGCGCGCACTTTGGCCATCAGCGGCACGGCGTACTCACGGGCGCGCTCGGCGCCTTTTTTGAGCACGCCCTCGATATAGGCCGGGTCATCCATCAGTTCCTGGTAGCGCTCCCGCGCACCCGCCAGCTCCCCGTTGACCAGTTCGAACAACTGCTTCTTGGCCTCGCCCCAGGCGATGCCGTTCTCGAACTCGCGGCGCATCCGCGCGGTCTCATCCGGCGAGGCAAAGGCCGCCCACACCTGGAATACCGTGGAGTCATCCGGGTCCTTGGGCTCGCCGGGTTCCAGCAGGTTGGTCTTGATCCTGTTGATACTCTTGCGCAGCTGTTTCTCACCTTCAAACAGCGGGATGGTGTTGTTATAGCTCTTGCTCATCTTGCGCCCGTCGAGGCCCTGCAGCACCGCGACGCTGTCGTCCACCACCGCCTCGGGCAGGGTGAACACGTCGGCCCAGTTGTGGTTGAAGCGCTGGGCGATATCCCGCGCCATCTCCACGTGCTGGACCTGGTCCCGGCCCACCGGGATATGGCTCGCGTTGAACATCAGGATATCCGCCGCCATCAGCACCGGGTAGCTGAACAGGCCCATGGTGATACCGAAATCCGGGTCCTCCCCGGCCTCCTCGTTGGCTTGCACAGCGGCCTTGTAGGCGTGGGCCCGGTTCATCAGGCCCTTGGCCGCGTTACAGCACAACACCCAGGTCAGTTCCGGGATTTCCGGGACATCGGACTGCCGGTAGAACAGCGCCTGCTCCGTGTCCAGGCCCAGGGCCAGCCAGGTGGCGGCGATTTCCTTGCTGGAGCGGCGCACCAGTTCCGGGTCCTGGCACTTGATCAGCGCGTGGTAGTCCGCCAGGAAGAAGAACGACTCGATCGAGGCATCCCGGGAGGCTGCGATAGCAGGCCGAATGGCCCCCACGTAGTTGCCCAGATGGGGAGTGCCGGTGGTGGTGATTCCGGTGAGAACACGTTGCCTGGCCATGCAAAACCGCCTGTTGCAAAAAGCCGCCAATGATACTGGCAATGGCCACCAGTGGCTATCCCGGAGCCCTCCCCGTCCGGCGCGAGGCCTGTCCCGGCGGCCCGGCCAGTTCCAGCAGCAATTCGCTGTACCTCGGCAGCAGCTGCGCCAGCGTGAATGCGGATACGTCCGGGGGCGCGATGCCGCCCCGCCCGCGCATTTCCGCCAGGGCGCAGACCAGCGCCGCTGCCGCGGCCCCTTCCCGGGCCGGGTCATCGGGGCAGGAGGCATAGCGAAATCGCTGGTCATAGATTTCCGGGTAGGCCTGCCGGTCGGGCACCGCGGGCAGGCAGCCGCTGGCCACCGCCTCCAGCACCGCCAATCCCTGGAATTCATGCCGGGCCGTTGACAACAGCACGTCGGCGCCCCGCAATAGCGCCCGGTAGTCCGCCTCGGAGGGCAGGTAGCCGAAGTGCACCAGGCGGGACGCGAACTCCGCTTGGATACGGCCAAATACCGCGGGTGAGCGGCGAAATTGCTGGCCGGTGAGCGCCAGCTCATAGCACAGCCCGCCGCGCTCCAGTTCGGCCAGGGTATGCCACAGGGTCTCGCCGCCCTTGTCGTGCTCGAAGCGCCCGCTCCACAGCAGGCGCAGGGGCCGCCGCGGGTAACAGCCGGCCACGCCCGGCCAGTGCGCCGGGCCTGTCACCGGGTCGATCGGAACCGGCAATACCCTGGCCTTGCCTTCGAGCATGGCGACCACCCCGCCCGGCACCCGGTCCGGCAGCTTGCGCAGCAGCGCGTCCACGCCGGCCAGGAAGGTATCGCGGTTGTAGGCGGAGTTGAACGCGAGGCAATCGGCAGCCAGGGCCGAGTACAGGCTGACCATCCGGGCTTCCAGCAGGCTGGGCTGAACACTCTGCTGCGGGTAGTCGAACTGGTTTTCGTGGAAGTACAGCAGGGTGGGCAGGCGTGCCAGGGACGGAACCAGGCCCCGCAGGGTCGCCAGGTCTACCATCGAGGTGGCGACGAGAAGATCGTAGTCCCGCTCCAGCGCTACCCGCTCCTCGAGCGACCAGTACAGGGGGTTGCCCCGCACCCGCCAGCTGAAGTGCCGCGGCGGCAGGCTCAGCACCTGCCACTGCCAGTGCGGGAACATCGCCCGCAGGCTGCGCTCCCAGCTCACATGGCTGTGGGCGGCATAGGCCGACAGCAGCAGGACTTTCACGGCGCTAACGGGCGGCCAGCGGCCCCCGGTGGTTATAGAAACGGTGCAGGACCCTGCACAGGTCCCAGGCATCCCGGGTACCGGCGGTCTCGCGGATCGAGTGCATGCCCAGCGTGGGCACCCCGATATCGATGGTGCGGATACCGGTAATACCGGCAGTGATCGGCCCTATGGTGCTGCCGCAGCCCATATCGCTGCGCACCACGAAGGCCTGCACCGGCACCTCCTCCGCGGCCGCGAGCATGCGGAAGAACCCGGTGGTTTCACTGTTGGAGGCGTAGCGCTGGCTGGCGTTGACCTTGATCACCGGCCCATGGTTCAGCAGCGGCCCGTGGTTGTCGTCGTGGCGGTCGGCATAATTGGGGTGAATGCCATGGGCGTTGTCCGCGGAGATCATCAACGACCTCCCGGTCAGCTCCGCGTAGGCATGCTCACTGCCCGCGAGGCGCTTCAGCAGCGAGCTCAGCATCGGGCCCCTGGCCCCCGCCGCGGACATGCTGCCCACCTCCTCGTGGTCGTTGCACACCAGCAGGCTGCTGGCGGCGCCATCGGACCGCAACAGCGCCTGCAGCCCGACGAAGCAACTGAGCAGGTTATCCAGCCGCGCCGAGGCGATAAAATCCTGGTTCAGGCCGATAACCGCAGGCGCCTGCGTATCGTAGAACGCCAGTTCAAAATCCAGTACCTGTTGCACATTGCAGGCCGGGTGCTCCTCCAGCAGCCGCGCCCTCAGCAGTGCCCGAAAGTCCGCCGGGGTCTCGCCGGCCTGCTGGAACAGTATCGGCAGGATGTCGGTCTGCGGATTCACCGTGCGGTCCTTGTTGGCCTCCCGGTCAAGGTGAATCGCCAGGCTGGGAATAATCGCCAGCGGTACCCGGTAATCGATCAGTGCGGTGCGCAGCTGGCCGTCGCCGCACTCATAGCTGATACGCCCCGCCAGGGACAGGTCCCGGTCGAACCAGGGGTTCAGCAAGGCGCCCCCGTACACCTGCACCCCCAGCTGGAAACAGCCGTTGCGCAACTTTTCCGGGGCGGGTTTGACCATCAGGCAGGGACTGTCGGTATGGGCCCCAACCATGCGGAAACCCTCGACCGGGGGCGCTTCCCGGCCGCAGACAAAAGCGATGATCGAGCTGTCGTTACGGGTGGCGTAGTACCTGCCGCCGGTTTCGAGTTCGCGCACATCCTCCTCGTTGAGCCGGCGAAACCCGGCCTCTTCCAGCCGTCGGGCGATCTCCGCCACCGCGTGAAACGGCGTGCTCGCGCGGCTGATAAAATCGCACAGCTCTCGATTGAATTCCTGTTGGTTCATAGAATCTCCGTTAAGTGTCTGCCCTGGGCAGGCGTTCTGGTTTCAGGCAAGCCACATCGCGTACAGCACCGCCGCCAGCACCACCCGGTAATAGACGAAGGGCATCAGGCCAATTCGATCTAGCAGGCGCAGGAACAGCCCGATGCTCAAATAGGCGGTGATGCCCGATACCGCGGCGCCAATGCCCAGCAGCATCCAGTCCACGCCCGCCCCGGAGCTGACGAGTTCCCAGACCTTCAGGGCACCCGCGCCGGTGATGACCGGGATCGACAGCAGGAAGGAAAAGCGCGCGGCGGCCTGGCGATTCATGCCCAGCAGCAGGGCCGCGGTAATGGTAATGCCGGAGCGGGAGATGCCGGGAATGGGCGCAATGGCCTGGGCCAGCCCGATAAGCAGGGCCACAGCAAGGGTCAGGCGGGCGGCGCTGTCCCGCTTCGCCGCGTGCCGGTCGGCAACACCCAGCAGCAGGCCGAACAGCAGTGTGGTGGTGGCGATGACGGGCAGGTTGCGCAACCCGGTCTCGATGTAGTCCCCGGCGACAAAACCCACAGCTATAACCGGCAGGGTAGCCAGCGCCAGATACCAGACCAGGCGGCTGTCATCGCTGGCCGGCGCACCGGCCAGCGACCCGAACCAGCCGGATGCCATCCGGGCGAGGTCCGCGCGGTAGTAGACCAGCACAGCAGACAGTGTGCCGACATGCACCGCGATATCGAAGGCCAGGCCCTGGTCTGGCCAACCCAGCACCAGCGACGGTATCACCAGGTGGGCCGAACTCGAAATCGGCAGGAATTCGGTAAAGCCCTGCAGAATCGCCAGCAGCACTGCCTGGTAGGTCTCGATCATAATTTTTTGCCCTGCTCCGCAAGTTTCTTCCAGTTGATTTCGTCGCGTACATACACCGGCTGCACCTGCTGTGGCCGCTGCACTTCTCCCCGCGCGAGACTGGCCAGCGCCAGCGGCACGAGGTCCCGCGCAGACGGCAACAGGTCGGGCGCGAGCGACTCCAGTCGGGAGCTGACTGCCGCAGGCAGCTCGCCGGCGAAGCGACAGCCGCTGCCCACCCCGTGCAGCGCATTTGCCGACGCAGCCACTGCCACGCCGGACGGGGGGCAGGCGCAGGGACCCTCGCGCACGGTCGCCAGCAGCTCATCAAACGCGCACACCGCGTAGTACACCTCGTTGATGCGGGCATCGAGCATGCTCAGTACGGTCATGCCGGTGTCGACCAGCCCCAGTCGCAACGCGGTCTGGGCCTGCAGTGCCAGCGTGGACACCGCTATGGCCGGCAGCCCGCTGGTATAGGCCAGGCCCTGGACCGCACTCGCAGCGATACGCAGCCCGGTGAACGAGCCCGGCCCACTGCTGTATGCAATGGCATCGATACCGTGCTCCCTCAGGCGCCCGTCCGGCAGCAGGCTCTGCAGCATGCCGAACAGGCGCTGGCTGTGCCGGCGCGGGACCACTTCGTAAAGCTCGCGGTATTCGCCATTCACATAAACCGCCACCGAGCAGGCCTCGGTCGCGGTGTCGATTGCCAGTATGCCTGTCATCCGGATTCCTGTTGCAGGGCCCGCCCTGCAGCCGCTTTGCCTTGTCCCGACGGGGGAAACGGCGGATTATCCCACAGGGGAGCACCGGTAAGCACTAGCGTCCGGGTAAATGGGGAACTTGCCGCGGGGAAACTGATGGGTACTACGCGCGACATCACTGGGCTGGTCCTGGCCGGCGGCGCCGGCCGGAGAGTGGGCGGACATGACAAGGGCCTTCTGGAATGGCGCGGCAAACCGCTGGCCGCTCACGTCGCCGGGCGGCTGCGCCCGCAAGTAAACCGGCTGCTGATCAGTTGCAATCGCAACGCGCAATTCTACCGCACGCTGGCGGACGCCACGGTGCGTGACAGGCGACGCGATTACCAGGGGCCTCTGGCCGGGCTCGAAGCGGCCATGCCACACCTGGGCGGTGAATTCCTGGTGATCGCCCCCTGCGATATGCCACTGCTGCCCTTGAATCTCGCCAGGGACCTGCTGGCGGCGCTGGATCCGGCCGGTGCGACCGGCCCTGATATCGCCTATGCCAACGACGGCGAGCGGGACCAATACCTGTGTGCGGCAATCCGCGTCGGTATTTTACCGTCCCTGGGCGAATTCCTGGACGAGGGACAACGGGCGGTGCGGCACTGGTATGCACGGCACCGGTGTGTCGTAGTCGATTTTTCCGCCCAGGCCGAATGCTTTGCCAATTACAATTCACTAGAATGAAAAAGCCCGCCGGGATCGCTCCGGGCGGGCGCGGATGAAACTGAAACTGTTGTTTAGTTGCTGGCGGCGGGGCGTTTGCGTGCGGCGGCCTTTTTCCTGGGCGCAGCTGCCTTTTTGCGAGCCTTGGCCGGGGTCTTGCCCAGCGCCTTGTTCGCGCCTGCCTCCAGCTTTTTCTTTATCGCCTTGCCCTGCTTTGTCGCTTTTTTCTCGGCGGCGGCGGCCTGGGCCTTGAGCTTGCGCTCGGCGTCCTTCAGTTGCTTGCTGAGTTTCTTCTCCAGCGCATTTATTTTCCTGGTATCGGCCTTTACGCGCGCCCTCATCCACTTTTCAGCCTGCTTCGCCAGGTGCCGGGCCTTGTCCATTTCAGCCTTGGCAGCGAGTTCAGCCCGCTTCTCCATCAACTTTTCCTTGGCGGCCATCGCCTTGGCCTTGTGCTTGGCCGAATCCATGAATTCGTCCAGCTGATCGCGCGCGTCATGCAGCGCGTTGGTGAAGAAATTGCCTTTCGCGACTTTCTTTACCGCCTTCTTCGCAGCGGCCTTTTTGGCCGGTGCTTTCCTGGCCGCTGCCTTTTTCGGAGCTGCAGCTCGCTTCGCAGGTGCCTTTTTCTTTGCTGTAGCCATTTCATTTCTCTCCAGAGGTTAGTGACGTCTAGCGTCCGGGATAGAAAATAGCAACAAAAACAAAACGGTACAACAGGAGGCCAGGTCGCAGCCTTTACGCAGATCGCTCTCGACAGTCGATGCCATCACCAATTCGCTGCGAAGAGTTGGCTCAGAAATTACTGCGACCTCGACAATACCACTGTAATTGCAGTGTTTTTCCCAGCGCGTTCACGGCGCCGGATCGCAGCGGGCTTGCAACAGTAAATCGGCTCAGTATATCGCTGGAAAAAAACAGTAACTTTTGCGCAAAAAAAAAGGAGCCTTCGCTCCCTTTTTTCTTGATCGACATCAACTTTCCAGCGCGGCAAATACCTTTTCGCGTATTTCATCTACTGTGCCAACACCCTCTACGCGGTGACAGGCGGGTGCGCGCGGTCCGGTCATGGAACGGTAAAAAGCAATCAGCGGGCTGGTTTGCGCATGATAGATTTCAAGGCGCTTGCGAATGGTCGCCTCGCTGTCATCATCGCGCTGGACCAGGGGTTCGCCGGTCTCGTCATCCAGGCCCTCGCGCTGCGGCGGGTTGTGTTCGATGTGATAGATGCGACCCGACCCGGGGTGAACCCGGCGACCGCCCAGGCGCGCCACGATAGCTTCGTCGGCAACGTCAATTTCAACCACGTGATCGAGGTCGACGCCGGCCTCGACCATGGCCTCGGCCTGGGGAATCGTGCGGGGAAAACCGTCAAACAGGAAACCCTTCGCGCAATCCGGCTCGCGGATACGCTCCTTGACCAGGCCAATGATGATATCGTCCGACACCAGGCCGCCCGCGTCCATCACAACCTTGGCTTTGCGTCCCAGCTCGGTCTGCGCCTTTACAGCGGCGCGCAACATGTCGCCGGTGGAAATCTGGGGTATGCCGTACTTCTCGGTAATGAACTGGGCCTGTGTGCCCTTTCCGGCGCCGGGGGCGCCCAACAGAATCAATCGCATTGCTGAAAGTCCTCAATAATGTCTACAAGCCAGTGTCTGCAAGAGCGGTGGGTTCAGTATCGGCGTCCTGCAGAGTGGCGCAAGACCGGGCCGGGGCCCCTGGCCGTCAGATGAAGGGCCGTAACCATACACAGCGCCCGGGATTTGCACAAGCCCCATCCGCAGCCCACTATGCGCCCCGGGAATCCTTCCTCCGGGACCGCTTGGCTGACTCCCAGAGGTCATCCAGTTCGGCCGCCGACAGCTCCCCCAACAGGTTCCCCGAGGTGGCCGCCTGCGTTTCCATCGCCGCGAACCGCTGTTCAAACTTGCTGGTCGCACGTCGCAGGCTGGCCTCTGCATCCTGCCCCAGGTGACGGGCGAGATTGGTACAACTGAACAGGATATCGCCCATCTCCTCCTCTATCGCCGCCGGGCCGCCGGAGCTCATGGCCTCGCGCAGTTCGGCAATTTCCTCCTCCAGCTTCGCCAGCACCGCGCCGGCATCCGGCCAGTCAAAATTGACCTGGGCCGCGCGCTTCTGCAGTTTCTGCGCCCGCGGCAGGGCGGGCAGGGCCACCGGTATGTCAGCCAGCAGGCCGTGCTGGGACTTGGCCCTGCGCTCGGACTGTTTGATGGCCTCCCAGGACGCCTTGACCGACTCCACGGTGCCGCGGTCGGCCGCAACACCCTCGATCTCACCACCCGCAAACACATGGGGATGGCGCCTCACCAGTTTGGTCACCAGCGTGTCGACGATAGTCTCGAAAGAGAACAGTTCCTGCTCGCGCCCCAACTGGGCATAGAAAACCACCTGGAACAGGACGTCGCCCAGCTCTTCGGCAACATGCCCGAAGTCTCCGTGCTCGATTGCCTGGGCGAGCTCATAACACTCCTCCAGCGTGGAGGGGACTATGCTGCGAAAATCCTGGCGTATATCCCAGGGGCACCCGGTATCCGGGTCCCGCAACCGGGTCATCACCCGCAACAGGTCATCCAACTGGTACCGCGTTGTTTCCATTGCGACCCTACTCCGACAGCCGCCGGGCTGAGATGACGTTTTTCAGGCGGTTGATACGCTCCAGCAGCTTCGACAGCGAACCCAGGTCGGGCACTTCCACCTTCAGGCGCATGGTGGCGGTATTGCTCTTTTTATTGGTCTGGGTGCTGATCGACAGGACGTTGATGCGGGCGTTGGCGAAGAGGCCGGTGATATCCCGCAGCAGCCCCTGGCGGTCAAAGGCCTCGATCGCCACGTCGACCTCGTAATTATCACGGGGCGAAAGACCCCACTCCACTTCGATCACCCGCTCGGGAGCGGTCTCCGTGAGCCGCAGCAGGCGGCCGCAATCATTGCGATGAATACTGACACCCCGGCCCTGGGTGATGAAGCCGGCTATTGCATCCCCTGGCAGGGGTTTACAGCAACCCGCCATGTGGGTCATCAGGTTGCCGACCCCGCGCACCTGTACCTGGCCGCGGTACATGCCGCCGCCGGGCCGGGCGAGCTTGAGCTGCGGGCCGCGATTTTCCACCAGCCCCTGGGCGGCATTCATTACCTGGGCGGCGGACAGATCGCCGGAGCCCACCGCCGCATACATATCCTCCACACTGGCTTGCTGCACCTTGCGCGCGATCCGCAGGTAGTCGACGCTGGTCAGCGCCAGGCGCTTGAATTCCCGCTCCAGCAGGTGGCGTCCCGCGTCGACGTTGTTCTCGCGGGTCTGGGCCTTGAACCAGTGCTGCACCTTGGCGCGGGCCCTGGAAGTCTTCAGGTAGCCCAGCCCCGGTTGCAGCCAGTCGCGCTTCGGCACTCCGTCCTTGCTGGTCAGTATCTCCACCCGCTCCCCGGTTACCAGGGTGTAGGTCAGCGGCACGATCGATCCATTGACCTTGGCGCCGCGGCAGCGGTGCCCAACCTCGGTATGCACGTGATAGGCAAAGTCCAGGGGTGTTGCCCCCTGGGCGAGGTTCACCACGTCCCCCTGCGGCGTGAACACGTAGACCCGGTCCTGGGCCATCTGGAAACTGAACTGCTCGGCCACGTCGGACGCGTCGCCGGTCTCCTCATGCCAGTCAAGGACCTGGCGCAGCCAGGCGATCTTTTCCTCGTAGGTGCTGGCGGGCCGGTTGCCGGCATCTGTCCCCTTGTAGCGCCAGTGCGCACACACCCCCAGCTCCGCCTCTTCGTGCATCTGGCGCGTGCGAATCTGGACTTCGAGCACCTTGCCCTCGGGCCCGATCACCGCCGTGTGCAGGGAGCGATAGCCGTTCTCCTTGGGATTGGCGATATAGTCGTCGAACTCGTGGGGGATGTTGCGCCACAGGCCGTGTACCAGGCCGAGGGTTGCGTAGCAGTCCCTGATGTCCTGGACCAGGATCCTGATCGCGCGAATGTCATAGACCTGGGAAAACCCGATGCCCTTGCGCTGCATCTTCCGCCATATGCTGTAGATATGCTTGGCGCGCCCGTCTATCTCCACTTCCAGGCCGGCCTTGCGCAGCGTCGCAGTGAGTTCCTCTTTCACCCGGTTGATGAACTGGTCCCGCTCCACCCGCTTGCCGTCCAGCAGGCGGGCGATCTTGCGGTAGGCGTCGCCGTAGATATAGCGGAACGACAGGTCCTCCAGCTCCCACTTGAGATGCCCGATACCCAGGCGATGGGCCAGCGGCGCGTAGACATCGAACACTTCCCGGGCGACACCGAGGCGCCGCTGCTCATCCTCCTTCACCGCGCGTATCGCGCTGGTGCGCTCCGCCAGCTTGATCAGCGCCACCCGCACGTCGTCCACCAGCGCCACCAGCATCTTGCGGATATTGTCCTTCTGGCCCTGGGCCTGCCCGAGCACCGGCCGGTCGCCATGGGAGCGCAACTCGCCGATCGCCGCCATGCGGACCACGCCATCTATCAGCCGGGACACCGCCTCGCCGAAATCCTGCTCCACCCGTTCCGGTGACAGCCGCTGCTCCCGCACCGCGCGGTAGAGTATTCCCGCCAGCAGGCAATCCGAACCCACCTGCAACTCCGCCAGGATCAGCGCGATTTCAAGACCCGCGGTGAAACAGTTGGACTCGACAGCCCAGTCACCGCTGTCGACCCCCTTGACCTGCAGGGCGTCCCGCACCATCCGGCAGGCCAGCAGCAGGCGCGCGGATTCCGTATCACTGAACGTGCCGGGCAGTTTGTGCAACCACTGCTCGAGGTCGACATCCCCGCCGGGGTCGAGATGGGAGTGATCGCGTACCTGCACCAATTGCCTATGCCGTCACTGGCCGGCGAACACGCCGGTGGAGAGATAGCGGTCACCGCGATCACAGATGATCGCAACGATGACGGCATTTTCCAGTTCACTCGACAGGCGCAGGGCAGCGGCAACCGCGCCGCCCGAGGATACGCCGCAGAAGATACCTTCGCGCCGCGCCAGCTCGCGCATGGTCTGTTCTGATTCTTGCTGGGAAATGTCCATCACCCGGTCCACCCTCGCCGCGTCGTAAATGGCGGGGAGGTAGGCCTGGGGCCAGCGCCGGATGCCGGGGATGCTGGATCCCTCCAGGGGCTGCAGCCCGATGATCTCGATGGCCGGGTTCTGCTGCTTGAGGTAGGCGCTGCAGCCCATGATGGTACCTGTGGTACCCATGGAACTGACGAAATGGGTCACGGTGCCGCCCGTCTGCTGCCAGATCTCGGGACCTGTGCCGGAGAAGTGCGCGCGGGGATTGTCGGGATTGGCAAACTGGTCCAGAACCCGCCCTTCCCCACGCGCCTGCATTGCCAGCGCAAGGTCCCGGGCACCCTCCATACCCTGTGCCTGGGTTACCTCCAGCAACTCGGCGCCATACGCTGACATAGCCTGCTTGCGTTCGTCGCTCATGTGGGAGGGCATGACCAGGATCAGCCGGTAGCCTCGAATCGCTGCGGCCATCGCGAGCGCGATACCCGTGTTGCCACTGGTGGCCTCGATCAGGGTGTCGCCGGGGCTGATTTCGCCCCGCGCTTCGGCCTGCGCGATCATGCTGAGGGCGGGCCGGTCTTTCACTGAGCCCGCGGGATTGGTGCCCTCGAGCTTGGCCAGCACCGTATTGCTGGTCGCACCGGGCAGGCGCTGCAAGCGCACCAGCGGGGTATTGCCGATACAGGCTTCGATGGTCGGGTATGAGGGCATGTTCGGGTTACCGCGCAAATGAGCCGCAATTATAGCGAACCTGCACCGCCGCCGGGAGGGCAGCATCCGCACATGCCGGTTTCATCGCGCCAGCACCGCGAAGGCGACCACGTAATCGGCCTCGTCTGCAAGGCTCAGCTCTACCCGGGCGCCGCCGCGGCCGGTGGCGACCGCCAGCGCGCCACCGCTGAGGGTCACCCGCGGTGCACCATTGCCGTCGTGGCCGATACTGATATCCTGCCAGCTCACGCCGCGGCCGATGCCGGTCCCCAGCGCTTTTGCAATAGCCTCCTTGGCGGCAAAGCGCTTGGCCAGGAGCCGGTGGGGCTGCTGGCTGGCGCGATACTCCTCGCGCTCGGCAGGGGTCAGGATACGCGCCACAAAGCGGTCACCCAGGCGCGTGACCACATCCTCGATCCGCTGAACCCGCAGGATATCTGTGCCGATTGCGATCACCGCTGTGCCAGTCCCGTATTACCGGGCGCCCGACCTGTGCTGGCATGTGCCCGGAACAGCTCGCGGCTGCGCAGTGGCGCGTCGCCGAGTTGCTGCGCCAGCACCAGTCGCAGCAGGCGCTTGGCGGTCAGCCGCGCCGGGCCGCTGAAGTCATTTGCGGCGATGGCCAGTAAATCCGCACCCCTGAAAGCGGGCCGGGCCGGATCAGCCGCCCCGTCCCCGGCAACAAGCCCATGGTCGGGGTGATAGTGATACCAGCACTCCGGCAGCACCGCCTCGCCGCTGGCACCATCCAGGTTGAGTTCAAACCCGTAGCCGAGTTCTCCCAGCAAGGCGAATTCGAAACGGCGCAATACGTCATCTATTTCATCGTCCCGGGCGAGCGCACCAAGGGTGGCGCCATAGGCGGCAAAGAGATGCGGATGCGGGTCGTGGCGGTGCAGCAGGCGAACCAGCAACTCATTCAGGTACAAACCGCTGAACAGGCGCTCACCGGGCAGCGCGAACGGGCGCCCGGCCGCCTCGGTGGCATTGAGGTTCTTCAACTCGGTGCGGCCGCTGAAGGACAGCAGCAGGGGTATGAATGGCTGCAGCAGGGCGCCACCGCTGCCGCCGCGGGTCTTGCGTCGTGCGCCCCGCGCCACCAGGCTGATGCGGCCCTGTTCCGCGGTCAGCACTTCCAGCAGGACACTGCTGTCCCGGTAGGGGCGACTGTGGAGAATATAGGCGGGTTGCAGATTGACTCGCATAGTCTCAGACCGGGCGCTATTCAGCCGGGGAATCAAACATCGTCATAGCCCAGGCTGCGCAGCGCCCGCTCGTCATCCGACCAGCCCGACTTGACCTTCACCCACAGGCGCAGCATAACCTTGCTGTCGAACAGCAGCTCCATATCCCGCCGCGCATCTGTACCGATAGAGCGCAGGCGGGAGCCGCCATCACCCACCAGGATTTTTTTCTGCCCCTTGCGCTCCACGAAAATCAGGGCGGAGATATGCAGGACGTCCCCGTCGAGTGCGAACTCCTCTATCTCCACCGCGATGGCGTAGGGAATTTCCTCGCCCAGCTGGCGCATGATTTTCTCACGCACGATTTCCGCCGCCAGGAAACGCTGGCTGCGATCCGTGATCTGCTCCTCGGGGAAAAAATGGTCGGACTGCGGCAGGAATTTCAGAATCTCCCTCTCCAGTTCCGCCACATTGTGCTGCCGCAGCGCGGACACCGGCAGGATCGCCGCGAAATCGGCCTTCGCCGCCAGCATCTGCAGGTGCGGCAGCAGGCTGGCCTTGTCCTCCAGCAGATCCACCTTGTTGACCGCCAGCAGGCAGGGCAGCCCACCCTGTTTTACCTGTTCCAGAACCATCGCGTCCTCTTCGGTCCAGGCGGTGCGGTCCACCACGAATACCACCAGGTCGACGTCGCGAATCGCGGCGCTGGCCGCCCTGTTCATATAGCGGTTGATCGCCTTGTGGGCGTCCCTGTGCAGGCCGGGGGTATCGACAAATATGATCTGGTGGTCCGCCTCGGTCTTGATCCCGAGCACCCGGTGACGCGTGGTCTGGGGCTTGCGGGAGGTAATGCTGATTTTCTGGCCCAGCAGGTGATTCAACAAGGTTGATTTACCGACGTTCGGCCGGCCGACGATGGCAACATAGCCACAGCGCCGGCTCTCAGCGCCCATGGGCGGCCAGCCTCTGCAGGGCGTCACGGGCAGCGGCCTG
>JAOUDU010000476.1 GCA_029859085.1 Gammaproteobacteria bacterium
CCTGCGGCGACTTGACGAGGATTCAGTTGCTCAAACGTGCGTACAAATCCCGGGTCAGTTTCAGGTGCAAATCAACAGTGGCCGGTTCAACCCTTGGGACATCCTCCAGTTTGCAGCGCCTGGATTAGCGGTTATGCCACGAAAGCTCTGCTAGACCCTGTCCCATTCGGGATAGCGTGGCATGCTGAGAATCAGCAGTCCACCCAGTGCGCAGCCCACTGTGCCGGCTATCAGGAAAATCCGGTAATCGCCGAAGGAGTCATAGACCAGGCCGGCCAGCATTGGCCCCATGCCTGCGGCCAGCGCCATCAGCGACGACATCACACCGTAAATGGCGCCAAAATGCTTCATGCCCGCATAACCGGCGGTGAGGAAGCCGGTGATATGGGTCTTGGTGCCCGCTGCATAGCCGTTGACCAGCAGGGCGATGACGATCAGCGTGGGTGAGCGAATGCCATCCAGCAACAGCGCGAAGGCCAGGGCCGCTGCCCCCAGTGTAATGCCACCAACCCGGTTGGGTCGGAACCGGTCCAGCAGCACCCCCGTTACCAGCTTGCCGATGATTCCCGCAATGCCGGACAGCCCGACGAGCCACGCGGCAGTGTCGCGGGATACCCCCGCTTCGGTGAGAATCGGGAACAAGTGAATAGCCAGCCCCATCGTCAAAACCATGACCAGGAAGTTGGCGATCGCGAGGCGCCACAGAGCCGAATCCCGCCATGCTTGGGGTATGGTCAGGCCTTGGAGCACAACGGCTGCCACCGCATCTGCCGGCACCTGTCCCGCGCGTTCATCCGCTTTGCGTTTTTTCGCGGCACGAGCGCGCACATCGAAAAAGAAAAGCAGGCACACCAGCAGCGTGATGCCACCCCAACCCATACCCAACCAGACAAACCCTCCCCGCCAGCCGAACTCGGTAATGAGAAAGTTGCCCAGTGGCGGCACCACGCTTTGCGCCACAGCGGTGCCCGAGAGTGTCAATGCCAAAGCCAGGCCGCGTGACTTTTGAAATACGCCGACCACGGCTGTGGTCCAGGGGGTTGACTTTATACATACGGAGACGAGCCCGAACAGCACCCACAGCGCCACCCACTGGGTTTGCGATCCATTGAGCAGGCTGAAGGAGCAGATCACCGCTATCGTCAGCACCAGCCCCGGCAGCACCACCCGACGAGTGCCGAACCGATCGATCAGCATTCCCAGAAAGGGGCCGAGCACTGCTGTCATCACCGTTGCAATCGAGGGGCCAGAGGAAAGCAGGGTGCGACTCCAGCCGAATTCCCCCCCCAGTGGGCCCATGAACAGGCCGGTGCTGGCAAGCATCACCGAGTAAAATGAAAAGCCCATGGATGCAGCTATCACCAGCGTCCAGCCGGCATGCCACTCCTGCTTTGCTGTTAAATTGGATTGGTCCAGGCTGTTCTCCTTCGCCCTGATTAAGGAAAAACCAGACCATTCTTGCACTGGTCATCCCCTTATCAGTTATGGATCTGTGATGTATTGCAGCAGCGTCGTCAATATCCATGAACTCTACAGCAATTTCCGCGTATCTTCTCGCCGGAAAAATTCCGACATCAGTGTTCCCTGTTGGGCCTGGTTGGCAGTGGTTGCCACCCAACGGCCGATTTAAACAACGCATTAACATCAGTTCGAGAACCTACGAACCAGGCGGTCGAAAGAACGTGTCCGTTCTACATAAAGCCCCGGCGTTTTTAACCGCGCCGCCACCGCCACCCCGGCATGGTTTGCCCTGGCTTGTAATCAGGATTGGCGGGGACCGGTTTGACCGTTTAACTCATCGCCATCGCATCCTTCGGGTGGGTTTTACTTTCGATCAAACGGGGCAGCAGGTTGGCTCATGCCTGACCAGCTTGCCCGTAGCCCGAAAGGAGAGCATTCCTGACGGTGGGAAATTGATCATGCCAGGCGGCTTCCAGGGCGAACACAGCGAGCGGCTTTTTGCCCGGTGAACGATGCGTGCGCACATGGTTGTATCGCACACCAGGGTTATTGGCAGGGCGCGACGCTCAGCGAGTCGAGCCAACTCGCGCGCCAGCGGCGGGTTCATTTGTCTGGCACGTACTGCAGCGTGCCTAATATGATGGTCCTTATTGCTTTCTTCAGTTGAGCTATCCCGTTTGCGGATTTCTTTTCCGGCCAGAATGCCTGGTGGCCAATATGCTCGATCACGTGTATCAAGGCATCATAAACTTGCGGAGTCATTTTTTTCCCGCGGGCCTCGAAAGCGGTTTGCATAATCCCGCCGAGGTCTGCCAGGCTGCGCTCCCGGTGATAGGAAGCGGGGGACTGTTCATCGTGGATTTCCCGGTAGATCGCCCCTGCCAGCCTGCCGATGGAGCGGCCCCAGGCGAAGTAGGCGTCAATGCCGTTATTGACGACGTCCTCCAGGGAGTTGCCGCTGCCGATTCTCTTCCTGACCTGTTCAAGCAGCTGCGCGTTGGCCTGAGCCACCACGATATCGATCACTTCGGTCTTGTCCTTGAAGTGGCGATAGAAGGTTGGCCTGGATACACCCGCGGCCTCCAGCAGCAGTGCCACTGAGAAGTTATGGTAGCCATGCTGTGCATAGACCTTGCCAGCCGCGGCAATGATTGCCTCTTTTATCGCCGCAGTGGAGACCTCCGGGTCACGCGGCCTGCCGGGCTTGCGTTTTGTCATTGTCACCGTGCCGGATGCCCCTGGGCGAATCGTTCTGCCATGGCCGCGATGGTCAGGCTCGGGTTTACGCCGATGTTGGCAGGAATGCTCGACCCGTCCACTACATACAGGCCGGGGTAGCCGTGTACCTGGTGATTGGCGTCAATCACGGAATCCCTGGCGTCCTGACCCATCGGGCAGCCGCTGAGAATGTGCGCGGTTGTCGCCAGGCCGCCGATAGCCTCCATCCCGGTGCTCAGAGGCTGACCACCACAGGCCCTGGCGTACTCCCGGGTGACCTGGTTGGCGATGGGCAGGTAACTGGGGCAGCCCTGTCCGGCAATCGTACGCGTGGTCATGCCCCGGCGAAACAGGCGCCACCATGATCTTCCAAAGGTGATGCTCAGCGCGTTATCCAGGTCCTGCATCACCGTAAAGGCGGTAATCCGTTTTTCCCAATCGCATGCGAACCAGTTGCTGAGCATCAGCCGCGGGTGGCTGAAGATGGCCAGAACTGTTTTCAGTGCGCGTGGCAGTTTTTTCGCACCATCGGTCATCGGAACCATGAACGTGCGCATAAAGCGGTAGCCGCGGTCGAAGCGATTCTGGGTGATGTGGGTGTTTTTGTCGGGGTGAAAGTCGGTGGATATGGCGGTGCCGTTGGTCAGGTCCTCGCCGGCCGGGTGCAATACCGCG
>JAOUDU010000477.1 GCA_029859085.1 Gammaproteobacteria bacterium
CCTGCGCTGGTCCGGCTATATCGATGACGCGCTGGTGCGCTTCGGCGACGCCGAAATTTTCTTTGCCAGCCACCTGTGGCCTGTCTGGGGCAACGCCAATATCTCCCGCTACATGAAGCAGCAGCGGGATGCCTACAAGTATATCCATGACCAGACAGTGCGGATGATCAATGCCGGCATGAAACCCGATGAAATTGCCGAGCAGATTGCATTTCCCGGGGAGCTGAGGGAGGGGTTCTCGGTGCACGGCTATTACGGCACGCTCAAGCACGACGCCCGGGCGGTGTACCAGTACTATATGGGCTGGTTCGACGGCAACCCGGCGAACCTGGACCGCCTGCCCCGGGTCCAGGCCGCCCGGCGTTACGTTGAGTTGATGGGGGGCAGCGACCAGGTGGTGAGCGCAGCGCAGTCCGCCTTCGACCGGGGTGAATATCGCTGGGCCGGCGAGCTGCTCAATCACGTGGTCTTTGCGGACCCGGACCACAAGGGCGCGCGGGCGCTGCTTGCCAGTGCTTACGACCAGATGGGCTTCATGGCTGAATCCGCGATCTGGCGCAATTTTTACCTGACCGGTGCGCAGGAGTTGCGCAGTGGCGTCGCTGGCACTGCCCCGAGCCCGGCGCTGGCGGTCAATATGCTGGCCTGGGCACCGGTGGAAAGCTTCCTCGAGGCCTGGGCCGCCTCCCTCGACGGTCCCCGGGCCGAGGGCAAGCACCTCAAGCTGAACCTGGAATTCACCGATGTGGTCTCCGGCGATGGATCGGCATCAACCGGCAGGGAGACCTTTGTATTGTGGATCGAAAATGCGGTACTGCACTTTCGTCGCGCCCCGCCGGCGGATGACGCCAACGCCGGTATTGCGCTGCCCAAGGCCCTGTTTCTCAAGGTGCTGGTGGGCACCGCCGGAATAGGCGATTTGCTCGGCGACAGTGGTATATTGGTCACGGGCAGCAAGCTCGACCTGCTCAGTTTCTTCAGGCTGCTCGAAAAACCGCCATCGACGTTTCCAATCGTCACGCCGTGACCGGGACCTCGCGTCCAGCACGCGATTGTAAACAGGAGATAAAAACCAATGACAGACAAGACTATCGAGTATCGCTCGGGCTATAAATACCAGCTGGCGGAGGATTTCCATGCCGACATCGCTATCAAGCCCAGGGCGGATATTGATACGCCCTATATTGCCCTGGATACGAAAGGAAACCTGACGGTAAAGAGCGGTTACGCCTGGGACGGCACGTCCGGGCCCGTACTGGACACCGACTATAACCGGAGGGCTTCGCTGGTTCACGACGCGCTGTATCAATTGATGCGAATGAAAAAGATAAGCGCAAAAGACAACAAGGATATAGCGGACAAGCTGTTCAAGAAAATGTGCAGGGAGGACGGCGTGCTCAAGCCTGTTGCGAAAATTTACTATGAGGCATTGAAGGCGCTGGGGAAACCGTCGACGGACCCCAGGAATGCCAAGCAGATCGAACAGGCGCCGTGACCGGGGAAAGAGCTGGCGGCCCTGCATGGATATGATGCTACGCAATATACGATCGGACTGGGGGGAGATATGTATTTTATAGAGCCAGGCCAGGGAGCGGAGGAAGCCTTACAGGCGCGATTTCCCGCCGGCAAACCCGTGGTCATGCTGAACCTGCTCAGGTTCAGGGATCGGGCTCATTACCAGCCCGGCCAGACAGCGGAACCCTGCTCGGGGTTTGAAGCCTTTGCGCGCTATGGCGCCGGCGTTATGCCCCTGATCAAATCCGTCGGCGGCGAGCGGGTCTGGCAGGGCCGCCAGGCGGCGATGCTGATCGGGCCCCAGGACAAGGACTGGCACCTGGCTGTGCTGGTGCGCTACCCCAGTGCCGGGGCATTTGCGACCATGGTGCAGTCGGACGAATACAAGGCCGTGTCCTGGCACCGCACCGCGGCGCTGGAGGATTCCCGGCTTATCGCAATGGAGGAGCTGTGAGCGCGGCTCGTCACCGGCCACGCAGTCGCTCGAGGAAGCGGCTGAAGCGGCCGATGGCCTCTATCAGCTGGTCCCGGTCGGGAAGAAACACGATCCTGAAGTGTTGCTTGTCCACCCAGTTAAATGCCGTGCCCTGGACCAGCAGCATGTGCTCCTCCTTCAGCAGTTGCAGCACCAGCTTCTGGTCGTCCTCTATCGGGTAGGTATCCGGGTCCAGTCGCGGGAACAGGTACATAGCCGCCCTGGGTTTGACGCAACTCACACCGGGTATCGCGGTAATCAGCTCGTGAGCCAGGTCGCGCTGCTCCTTCAGCCGCCCGCCGGGTAATATCAGGTCGTTGATACTCTGGTAACCGCCCAGCGCGGTCTGCACAGCCAGCATTGCCGGCACGTTAGCGCACAGGCGCATGGACGCCAGCATCTCCAGCCCCTCGATATAACTCCTGGCCCGCTCCTTGGCGCCGCTCAGCATCATCCACCCGGAGCGAAATCCCGCCATGCGATAGGTCTTGGAGAGGCCGTTGAAGGTGACGCAAAGGACGTCGTTGGCCAGCCTTGCCAGTGGCGTATGCTTCGCGTCATCGTAGAGAATTCGGTCATAAATCTCGTCCGCAAAGATTATCAGGTTGTGCTGGCGGGCAATTTCGACGATCTTTTGCAGGGTTTCTTCACTGTAAACCGCCCCGGTGGGGTTGTTGGGATTGATCACCACGATACCGCGGGTATTGGCCGTTATCTTGCCCCGGATATCCTCCAGGTCTGGCTGCCAGTCATTGGCTTCATCACAGCGGTAATGTACCGGCCTGCCTCCGCTCAGGGAGACTGCGGCGGTCCAGAGTGGATAATCGGGTGCGGGTATCAGCATTTCGTCGCCGCTGTTGAGCAGCGCCTGCATCGCCATCACAATCAGTTCGCTGGCGCCGTTGCCGAGGATGATATCGTCCACATCGACATCCATTACCCCGTCGACCTGGTAGCGTTGCATGATCGCCTTGCGCGCGGCAAACAAGCCTTTCGAGTGGCAGTAGCCCTGCCCCTCGCGAATGTTGTGGATCACGTCGCGAATAATCTCGTCAGGAGCGTCGAAACCGAATGCCCCCGGATTGCCGATGTTCAGTTTGATGATCTTGTGGCCCTCGTCTTCCAGCCGGTTGGCGTGATCCAGTACTGGGCCGCGGATGTCGTAGCATACGCCATGCAGCTTTTGGGATTTGAGGAACTCGGTCATTGGCAGATCTGCCTCCGGGCAGTGGCAACACAGGGCGCTATTGTAGCCAAACGCGATACAAACACTATGGCCCCGGCGGGGGTGTGGTAAAAATACCGCGACCGCGACCTGGTCCGGCGCCGTCATTTTCCT
>JAOUDU010000479.1 GCA_029859085.1 Gammaproteobacteria bacterium
GCGGGGATCAGTGTAGAGCGTGTCCGCGGAGGGCGGCGGCACGGGATCATCGATCTCCCAGGTGAGCGGCGAGCGGCGCGCCGGGTCTGTGGCCAGCAGGTTGCTGAGCAAGGTAGTGCCGGTGCGGGGTATGCCGAAGACGAAAACCGGGCGCTCGACCGGGCGCTGCAGCAACCCGGGTCTCTGCTCCAGGTAATCGGTCACCTTCAGGCGGTTGGCCAGCACCTGTACCACATTGCCCCGTATCCGCTCGAGGGCCGCCTGCGGTGGCTTGCCGGCGCTGATATCCGCCAGGAAGACATCCAGGCCCTCGCGATAGCTGTCGCTGTCGAAGCGCTCGAGACCGGTGGCGGCACGCGCCGCTGTGACAAGTTCATCGGCATCAAGTTTCTGTGTCATATCAGGCGATCTCCCGCAGCGCTGGCAACGCTCTTATAATGAACGACTATGTTGATTAGTTATCCTAGCACCAACATTCCCGGTTTGCCACACCGGAAAGCGCGCAGGTGCAAAATCGCGGATTCCTGTATACCTTATCCAACTGCGGGCGGTCGCGCTGGTATTGATCAACGCCGTTGTTGATTTACTATCGCGACTACACTAGCATGAACGGGGTTTCGCAACACTCACCGGGAGGAAGGCATGGCGAAAGGTTTATTTGATCTCAGCGGGAAGGTAACGCTGGTAACCGGCGGCAACGGTGGCCTGGGCCTCGGCTTCGCGCGGGGCATCGCCAGGCAGGGTGGCGACCTGGAAATATGGGGCCGCTCCGCTGAAAAGAATGCGGCGGCAAAGCAGGAGCTCGAAGCCCTCGGCGCGCGCGTCGTGACACGGCAGGTGGATGTTGCATCCGAGGATCAGGTCGTTGCCGGCTACGCTGCGTTGATGAGCGATTTCGGCCGGGTTGATTGTGTCATTGCTAACTCGGGAATTCCGGCCAGGACACGCTCCCTGCTCGAGACCACCAGCGAGGATTACCACAGCCTGCTCGACATCAACATGCACGGCGCCTTCTATACCCTGCGCGAGGGCGCCCGGCATATGGTTGCCCGTGCCGAAGCCGGCGAGCCCGGCGGGTCCCTGGTTTTCTGCGGCAGCCTGTCCATGTACCAGGGTATTCCGGGCAAGGCCCAGTACGCTGCCGCCAAGGCGGGAATGGGCGCGGCGATACGCTGCATGGCGGTGGAGTTTGGCAAGTTCGGTATCCGCGCCAACTCGATTGCACCCGGTTATATCAAGACCGAGATGACAGGCTCTGACGAGGAGTGGTCACCCATAGACAAGTTTTTCGCCGCCAAGACACCGATCCCGCGACCGGGATTCCCCGCTGACTTCGAGGGCATTGCGGCATACCTGGCAAGCGACGCCTCCTGCTTTCATTCGGGTGACACCATCGTCATAGACGGCGCCGCGATGATCAATCTCTGAGACGGCGCGAGCGCGAACGGGAGAGCAGCAGATGCGAGTACTGAACATACACGGCGTGAACGACGTCAGGCTGGACCCGGTGGCAGCGCCTGCGCCCGGCAGCAAGGACGTCGTGGTCAGGGTCAAGGCCTGCGGCATCTGCGGCAGCGACCTCACCTACATCAAGCTGGGCGGTATTCACCGCAAGCCCGGCGGTACCACGCCGATCGGGCACGAGGCCGCCGGCGAGATCATCTACGTGGGGGGCGATGTCGTCGGCGTCTCTGTGGGTGAACGGGTTGTTATCAACCCGATGATGACCAGCAGTTATATCGGCAGCGGCGGCCCCGAAGGGGCCTTCACCGAAGAGTTGCTGGTGCGCGACGCGAAACTGGGCGACAGCCTGCTGCCGATCCCGGCGGACCTGCCCTATGAGGTTGCCGCCCTCACCGAACCCCTGGCGGTGGCCCTGCACGGCGTGAACCGCGCCCAGGTCAGCCCCGGGGACAAGGTGGTGGTGTTCGGCTGCGGTCCGATCGGGCTCGGCATGATCCTGTGGCTGGTGGATCGAGGTATTACCGATGTGGTGGCCCTGGACCTGGCCCCCGACCGCCTCGAGCGCGCCAGGGCACTGGGCGCCCGGGCGGCGTTTGACCCGACCCGGGAGGACCTGCGCGCCCGGCTGGTCGAACTGCACGGCTCGGCACGGGTTTTCAGCCGGGAATCGGTGGGCACCGATGCATATATTGATGCCGCCGGCGCCCCGAATATCCTGTCTGACGTGGTGAAGATGGCGAAGTACCAGTCGCGCATGGTGGTGACCGCGGCCTACACCCAGCCGGTGCCGCTGGACCTGGGCGCCATGCTGACGACGGAAATGACCATCACCACGGCGGTGGGCTACCCCACCGAGATGCCCGACGTGCTGGCGGCCCTGCCGCGCCTGCGTGACAAGGCGGCGCCGATGATCAGCCACCGCTTCCCGTTCGACAATGTCATCGAAGCCCTCGACGTCGCCAGGACGCCAGGCTCCGCCAAGGTAATGATTGATTTTGAGATCTAGGCAGCGCTCACGCCGCCGGCGCAAGCGCGCCGGGGTCAGCGCGGCTGCATGCGGATTGCACCGTCCAGGCGAATCGTCTCGCCGTTGAGATAGCCGTTGCGGATAATTTCCAGGGCCATGCTGGCATACTCCCCGGGGTGACCCATCCGCGGCGGGAACGGCACCATCGCTCCCAGCGAATTGATCATTTCTGGAGGTGCGCGGTCGAACGCGGGCGTCCTGAAGATGCCGGGCTGGATCGTATTGACCCGAATCCCCTCACGGGACAGGTCCCGGGCGATGGTAAGTGTCATACCGACAATCGCAGCCTTGGCCGCGGAATAGGCCGCCTGCCCCATCTGGCCCTCGGTGGCTGCCGCGGACGCCGTGTTCACCATCACACCGCGTTCACCGTCGATCGGCTCGAGTTCCATCATACCGGCGGCGGAGCGGGTGATGCAGCGGAAGGTGCCCACCGTGTTCAGGCGCAGCACCCACTCGAATTTATCGGAGGGAAAAATATTGATCTCACCGGTCTTCTTGTCGCGGCGCGCGGTGGGGATGGCATTGCCGCCGCCGGCGCAGCAGATAAGCGCCCTCTCCTGCCCCTGGGCGGCCCGGGCCATCGCAAAGGCCCCGTCGACACTCTCGTCCGACAGCACGTCGCAGGGACAGAACACCGCGCCGGTCTCTGCCGCCGCTTTCTCTCCCGTCTCCGGGTTGAGGTCGAAGATCGCGACCCGTGCCCCCGCCGCCCGCAGCGCCTTTACGGTCGCAAGCCCGAGACCCGAGGCCCCGCCGGTGACGACCGCTGATAATGAGGAATCAATTTTCATTTAGCTTTCTCCTGGTAATTATTAAAAATGGGGCCGGGAAAG
>JAOUDU010000478.1 GCA_029859085.1 Gammaproteobacteria bacterium
AGGTTTTCGGGATTTGTCCTTTGATCAGCAGCCGGGGCTTTAAAACACCCATTTCTGTTTGTTTCTTTTTTCCGTAACCGCGGGTTTCATAGGCCTGTTGAGTTCTTTCTGTACTTCCGTAGCCGCCGGGTTTTGGCGTACCCCGGCTAAACCTGCCCGCAATCGCGCCTCGGTTCGGGGCGCGCACCTCCAGGCCTCGTTGCACTTCAATCCCGCAAGGAAATAACCGGCCAGCCTTCCGTAAGGGCACGGGCGCGCAACCGATCGTCGGGGTCCACCGCCACCGGGTTGTCGACCAGTTCCAGCAGGGGCAGGTCATTGTGCGAGTCGCTGTAAAAGAATGCGCCGTCCAGCGACAGATCGCGCTCCGCCAGCCAGGCTCGCAGCCGGGTGACCTTGCCCGCGTGGTAGGACGGCACGCCCCGGGGTTCGCCGGTATAGCGGCCGTCCACTGTCTCGCCCTGGCAGGCGATCAGCTCCGGCACCCCGAGGAGTTCCGCGATCGGCCGGGTGATGAACTCGTTGGTGGCGGTGATGATCAGCAGCTCGTGGCCCCGCGCCCGGTGACTGGCGATCAACTGGTCGGCCCTGGGCAACAGGATCGGCTCAATCTTGCTGGCCATGAACTCGCGGTGCCAGGCGTCCAGCTCCTCCCGGGAGTGGCCGACCAGGGTGGATAGCGCGAAGCGCAGGTAGGCGTCTATGTCCAGGGCGCCCGCCTTGTAGTCCTCGTAGAACTGCTCATTCCGGGCCGCGAAATCGGAGCCGTCCACCAGTCCGCGCTCGCATACGAACTGGCCCCACAGATTGTCGCTATCGCCGCCCAGCAGCGTGTTGTCGAGGTCAAAAATAGCCAGCGTCAAGGTTGGAGCCTCCGTCAAGGGGCGGCAAGCATAGCCCGCAACCGGCGGTGAGTAAATTTCTCAGGCGCGACAAAGTGTGGAACAATACCCGGTCAAATAACTCAAGCGGCGCTTTGACGTGATTGATTCGGACGGCTTCAGGGCAAACGTAGGCATAGTGGTGGCAAACGACCGGGGGCAGGTGTTGTGGGCCCGGCGCGTCGGCGGCCGCGATGCCTGGCAATTTCCCCAGGGCGGCATCAATCGCGGAGAGTCGCCGGAGCAGGCGCTGTACCGGGAGTTGCACGAGGAGGTTGGCCTGCCACCCGACGCGGTCGAGCTGCTCGGATGTACCCGCGGCTGGCTGCGCTACCGGTTGCCGAAGGCTTTCATACGCAAGGGCCAGAACCCGGTATGTATCGGGCAGAAGCAAAAGTGGTTCCTGCTGCGCCTGGTGGCGGATGACAGCGAGGTGCGCCTGGATCGCAACGAGAAACCCGAATTCGATCACTGGCAGTGGGTCAGCTACTGGTATCCGCTGAACCAGGTCATTGCTTTCAAGCGCGAAGTCTATCGGCGGGCGATGAAAGAGCTTGCCCTGCCCCTGGGGCGCCTGACCGACAAGCAGCAGGGAAACTGAGCGGTCATGATTGAAATCCTGCGCAAGATTGTCCAGCAGGTCAATGCCGCGGAGGGTTTGCCCGAAGCCCTCGAGATCATCGTCGAGAGTGTGCGTGAATCCATGGGGACCGAGGTGTGCAGTGTGTACATGCGGGACCCGGACTCCGACCGCCTTATCTTCCGGGCCACCAAGGGCCTCAACCAGGACCAGGTCGGTGTGGCCAGCCTCGCCCGCGGCGAGGGTCTGGTGGGACTGGTCGCAGAGCGCGAAGAGCCGGTCAACCTGGAGGATGCCGAGAGTCATCCCAGCTTCCAGTTCCTGCCCGATCTCGGTGAGGAAAAATTCCACTCCTTCCTGGGCGTGCCCATTATCCACCAGCGGGAAGTGCTGGGTGTGCTGGTGGTCCAGCAGGTCGAACGGCGCCGCTTCGACGAGAGCGAAGAGGCATTCCTGGTCACCATGTCGGCCCAGCTTGCCGGTGTTATTGCCCATGCCCGGGTCACCGGGGCGGTGGGTGCGGGCACGTTGTCGGGCGAGGCGGTGCCCGCCAAGGTCACGGGCATCGCCGGCGCCCCCGGGATAGCGATCGGCACCGCCGTGGTGGTATCTCCCTCGGCAGACCTCTACTCGGTGCCAAAACGCCAGGCCGAAAACCGCCGCAAGGAGTTGCGCGCGTTCAAGGAAGCCCTGGATTGTGTGCGGGCGGATATCCAGGCGGTGGCGGATAACCTCGGCACCGAGCTCAGTCCCGAGGATCACGCCCTGTTCGATGTGTATCTGGGGATCCTCGACGATTCGACGATAGGTGCGGAGGTGGCGGGTCTGATCAAGGCCGGGCAGTGGGCCCAGGGCGCGCTGAGCCAGGTCATGATAGAGCACATCCGTCATTTCGAGAGGATGGAGCACAGCTACCTGAAGGAGCGGGCGGTCGATGTCAAAGACCTGGGAACCCGGGTACTGGCATACCTGCAGGAGTCCGCGGTAGAGCATCGCAGTTATCCGATGAATACCATCCTGGTGGCCCAGGAGCTGACGGCATCGTCCCTGGGGGAGGTGCCACGGCACAAGCTGGCCGGGCTTATTTCCGTGCGCGGTTCGGGCAACTCGCATGTCGCCATACTGGCGCGGGCCATGGGCGTGCCCACCGTGATGGGAGCGGTGGACCTCCCCTACGCCCGGCTGCAGGATCGCGAGTTGATCATTGACGGCTATAACGGCACCGTCCACCTCAATCCCCCGGCTGAACTGAAGCAACGCTTCCAGGAGGCCCTGAACCAGGACCTGGCATTCTCCCGCGACCTGGAATCCCTGCGCGACCAGCCCTGTGAGACCCTGGACGGTCACCGGATGACGCTCTGGGTGAACACCGGCCTGATGGCTGATGTCACGCGCTCGCTGGAACAGGGCGCCGAGGGTGTGGGCCTGTACCGCACCGAAGTGCCTTTCCTGCTGCGCGACCGTTTTCCCAGTGAGGAGGAGCAGCGCCAGATTTACCGCAACCAGCTGGAGGCCTTTGCCCCGCGCACGGTGACCATGCGCACCCTGGACATAGGCGGTGACAAGTCGCTGCCCTATTTCCCTATCCAGGAAGACAACCCCTTCCTGGGCTGGCGTGGCATCCGGGTGACGCTGGATCACCCCGAGATTTTCCTGGCGCAGATTCGCGCGATGCTGAAAGCAAATGAAGGCCTGGGCAACCTGCGCATCATGCTGCCGATGATCTGCAATACCGCTGAGCTCGAAGAGGCGCTGGAGCTGATCCGGCGCAGCCACCGGGAGATATTGCAGGAGGGTCTCAGCGGCGAGTTGCCGCCTATCGGTGTCATGGTCGAGGTTCCCGCCGCTGTATACCAGGCCAGGGCG
>JAOUDU010000480.1 GCA_029859085.1 Gammaproteobacteria bacterium
AGGCCAGTCCGCGGCCACTGGGTGCGTCCACTCGCTGGTTGTCGGCAACAGCCGAGCCGAGCACGACCACGTCATTGACTACGGCCGGGCGGGAGCTGGTCACCACCTCGCCGGGAAAAATCTCCGGCTTGCTCGGCGTCAGCTGCACCGTGCCACTATTGCCGAACCCCGCACAGGGCCTGCCGGTCCTGGCGTCGATGGCTATCAGGCGGTTGTCCGAGGTGCCCAGCAGAATGCGGGCTTTGCAGCTGGCGTTTTCAGCGGCCAGGCTGTCCACCCAGCTGGCGATGCCGCGACACTTCTGCATCCCGACTTTCCTGTCCTTCGGGTCGTAAACCCAGCGCTCCGTCCCCGTCTGCGGGTCCAGCGCGATCAGGCGCCGCGACGTGGTACAGACCACGAGGTTTCCCTCGATCAGGCTGGGCTGGTCCTCGAAGGCGATCAGTTTTTCCTTCTCACCCGCAGGCGGTGTCTCGCCGGTATGATATTCCCAGGCCAGCTGCAGGTTGGCGACGTTGTCCCGGTTGACCAGGTCCAGGGGCGAATATCTGGTGCCGAGCTGGTGCTGGTCTGTCACAGGAGTCGCGGCGCGCATCGGCTGCGATACAAGCGCGAGCGACAGCAGCGCAGTCGCCAGCAGTGCCCGGCCCGGGGAATGCATGGATAAAATCATTGTCATATCTGGCTTTTAGGCAGCCGGATGACGATTCCATCCAGCTCATCGTTGACCACCACCTGGCAGCTCAGGCGGCTGTTGGGCTGGGGGTCCATAACGAAGTCCAGCATTTGCGTCTCCACATCGTCAGCCGCCGGGAGCTTTTCCAGCCAGGGCTCATCGACATAGCAATGGCAGGTGGCACAGCTGCAGGCGCCGCCGCAGTCGGCGAGAATTCCGCTGACGCCGTTATCGACGGCGGCGTGCATCACGGTGGTGCCGGTGGTTACGTGGACGTCGCTCTCGTACCCGTCGTGGCTGATGAACTTTACTAACGGCATCTGTATGTTCCCTGTGAAAATCCGGATTTGTCTATAAAAAGGCTTGTTGGATCTCAAGCGTGTCATCGGCCAGTCTGGCCGGGTCTGCCCCCTGGCCCGCGGCCAGTGCCCGGCGGGCCATCATGAACTCCTTGGGCCGGTTGATTGCATCCACCGCCAGCAGGTGCCCGTCGCGGAAGTAGAATGCTGCGAAGCTCCGGCCGCTCTGGCTCGAACCGCGCAGCACGACGCGATCATAGCCCTGTGACAAACCGGCGATCTGCAATTTGAGATCGTACTGGTCCGACCAGAACCAGGGCAGGGTATGGTACGCCTCCAGCTTGCCGCACAGTGTATTGGCGGCTGTCTTGGCCTGGTCGGTGGCGTTTTGCACAGACTCCAGCCGCAGGCGGCGGTCGTAGATCGGGTTGTGGTGGTTGGTGCAGTCGCCGGCGGCGACGATATCGGGATCCGAGGTGCGGGCGAACTCATCGACCACGATACCATTATCTACCGCCAGCCCGGCTGCTTCTGCCAGTTCAGTGGCCGGCATGACCCCGACGCCGATGACGACGAGGTCCGCGTCCAGCAGGGTCCCGTCTGCCAGTTTGACAGCCTTGACGGAATCTTTGCCCTCCAGGGATTCCACCGCCGCCTCGGTAACGATATTGACGCCTTCCTCGGAGTGAACCCGGCTGTAAAACGCGGATACCTCCGGGGCCGTCACCCGCTGCAGCACGCGGGGCAGGGCCTCGAGCACGGTGACCTTCATCCCGAGTTTTCTCATGGAGGCGGCAGTTTCCAGGCCGATATAGCCTCCGCCGACGATCACTGCCGATTTTCCCGGGCCGACATAGCTGCGGATCCGGTTGACATCATCGAGGTCGCGCAAGTAGAAGACCCCGTCGAGGTCGTGGCCCGGCAGCGCCAGTTTACGCACCCGGGCGCCGGTGGCGAGGGCGAGCCTGGTGTAGGGAATAGTGCCGCCATCGTGCAGCGTGAGGACCTTGTTCGCCCGGTCCAGTGCGGTTACGCGGGTACCGAGAACGAGGTCGATGCCCGACCTGGCGTAGAAAGCCGCCGGTCGGATCAACATCTCGTCGCTGTGCTTTTCACCTGCGAGGTAAGCTTTCGACAGGGGGGGGCGGTGATAGGGCGGGAGGGCCTCCTCGCCGACTATCGAGATTTTTCCCTCCCAGCCGCCCTGGCGCAGGCTGGCTCCCAGTTGCGCGGCCGCGTGGCTGGCGCCGACGATTACGGCGTGTTCGGCCCCCATAGTGGCTCCTGTATGCGAAAGGCCCGGACGCGCGGTAGAGATTCAACCTGGCCTTGGCAGGCCTGCGCGCGGGGGCAGATATTTGAACAACGATGTTGACCAACGATGTCGGTTTTGTCAACCCGCAGCGCCGCCGTGTGGGGTTGCGCCCCGCGGCTCGTAACCGCGGTGCCGGAGTCGGGGCGGGCGATCCGCCCCACGCCGTCAACTGAGGGGCGAACTGTCAGTGATGCCGACAGAGACCTCGTTGGCCATCCACTTCACCATGCGGCTGACCGGCTGGATGCCATCGTGGGACAGGCCGATGAGCGGGCCGTTGTAGAGCGCATTGCCGAGGGTTACCAGCCGCTGTGCGCCGTAGAGCGGGACGATATTCTCCAGCTCCGCCTTGTAACTCTCGGGCCAGACACCAATTGTCTGGGTGTAGGCGTCGATACCCAGCAGCACATCGTCGATCGATTCACAGGTTACGAAGTTACCGGTACGGTCCGCCAGGTAGGCCGCGAAATCCACCTTCCTGGGCAGTTTCGAGACGATAATGGCACCTTCACCATCCTCGCCTCCAATCACCTCGTACCATTCGTCGTCCCAGCGCAACCCATCGACATTTGACTTCAGCTGCTTGTCATAGGCCTTCGGCTTGGCACTGAAGCTTGACGGAAGAGCCATGATCGCGTCATAGGTCATCCTGCCCAGCTCCGTCACACGTTCGGCCGCATCCTCGCGCGCTCCTGCGACCACGTACTGGACGCGCGAACTCGAGCAGCCGGCCTGGTTGGCGCCGCCGATATCAACCGCGAGGCGACCTGCGGTCTCCCGCATGGTCTGATCATTTTCGAGCGCCCCGGGTCCCACCACGCTGATGCTGGTCTTGGGATCCAGGGAAATCAGTTCCAGCCCGGGCTGGATGTACTTGGTGATATGCTTGATGCCCGCCATCCCGCCCCAGGCGACGATCTTCTCGATATTGTGGGGCTGGTAGAGCTTGTCTTCCACCGCGGCATCCCCGCCTTTCCAGTAGGCCACCGAGAAGTGCCTGGTGATAGGGTGGTCGGGCGCCATGTCGACCATCGTC
>JAOUDU010000481.1 GCA_029859085.1 Gammaproteobacteria bacterium
GGAATATACCTTTTGCAGCAGGCGCGCGGCGCCGCTACCGTCGGTATAGGCATGGTGGACCAGGGTCACCAGCGCCACCTCGTTATTCTCGAGGCCCTCGACCACCCAGCACAACCACAGGGGCTTGGTCATATCCAGGGGCCAGGCGTAGACCTCGGACACCAGTTCGCAGAAGGCCTTGCGGTCTCCGGGAGCCGGACAGGCAATGCGCCGCAGGTGGTAATCGAGGTCGAAGTCCGGGTCGTCCACCCATACCGGGTGGTGCAGGCCGAAGGGGACTTTCAGTGCCTTCCAGCGAAACATGGGCAGCAGGTGGAGGCGATCCGCCGTGCTCTTGCGAAACAGGTCATAGTTCCAGCCGCCCGGAATCTCCGAGGTATCCATGATCGAGATTTTCAGGGTGTGCATCACTGCCCCGGACTGCTCCTGGTGGTACAGGAAGGCGCTGACACCGTCCATTCTGCGCATGTGATTTCCCCCCGGCTATTATGTTTTGTGGCCCGTGCGGTGATGGTCATTTGCAACGGGCCAGTTTACTTTGAGATGTGGCTGTTGTCATTGCCAAACCGGGGTCCGGTGCCTGCCCGGTTTTGCCTGGGGGGTAAACGGCTACTGGCGCGGTGATGTAGGTCATACCCGTTGCACCCTTGTAAGTGAGGGGTCCCGTGGTAGCGGTATTTCAATTTCCGATAATTGCGGTAGAGTACCGGTAACCCGGCCCCGCTCTTCTGGCTTTTCCCCGGGCCGGTAATTATCCTGCTGTTCTTGCCTATAGGGTAAAAAATACAACAGATGTTGCTGTCGTCGGAATTGCATGCCCTGGTCCAGGTGGTGTTCGTCGATATCGTGCTTGCCGGCGACAACGCCATTGTGGTGGGCATGGTTGCCGCCTCGGTGCCCCCGGAGTTGAGGAAAAAAGTGATACTCCTGGGTATCTTTGCCGCCACGGTGATGAGGATTGTTTTTTCCCTGGGGGCGCTCCAGTTACTTGAAATAATCGGCCTGATGCTCGCGGGCGGCCTGCTGCTGCTCTGGGTGGGCTGGAAGTTATGGCTCGAGATCCGGCTGGCGCGGCACAAGGGTGATGCCGGTGCCCTTGGGGAACGCGCCGCTACTGCACCGAAAACCTTCGGCGCCGCGGTATTCCAGATCGTCCTGGCTGATGTGTCCATGTCGCTGGATAATGTGCTGGCGGTATCAGGCGCGGCGCGTCACCATACCTGGGTCCTGGTGTTTGGCCTGGCGATGTCGGTCGCCCTTATGGCATTCGCATCCACCTATGTCGCCAATTTGCTGAAACGCTTTCACTGGATCGCCTATATCGGGCTGCTGGTCATCTTTTACATAGCGACGACGATGATTTGGGAAGGCGCCCACCAGGTTTACAGCGAGGTTCTGCCCGCGACGCCTTCCTCCGGCTGAGGCGCCTGCAGCCGGGTGGCCTAGACCAGGCCCTTTTCGCGAAATTCGGCCTTCAGGTAGGCGTAGTAGATAGGCGCCGCGATCACCCCCGGGACACCAAACGCGGACTCCAGGACAAGAATCGACAGCAGCAACTCCCAGGCCTTGGCCCGGATCTGGCCGCCGATTATCCGGGCGTTGAGGAAATATTCCAGCTTGTGGATCACTATAAGATAGCCCAGCGAGGCAAGGGCCACCGCCAGTGAATGGCTCAGGCTGACGATAAAAATGACTGTATTGGAAATCAGGTTGCCAAGAATAGGTATCAGGCCGATCACAAAAGTCAGCACTATCAGCGTCTTGGTGAAGGGCAGGTGGATTCCAAACAGCGGCAGCGCGACCGCAAGATAGAGGGCCGTGAGCATGGCGTTGATTCCCGATATCCATATCTGGGCAAACACGACCTGGCGGAAGGCCGTGCTGAGCCGCAGGCTGTGACTGGCGATTTCAGCGGCAAGCGTGCCTCTGCTTGGCGCCGCGACCGCTTTCTCCAGTGACAGCAATGCCCCGATCACCATGCCGATCAGGATATGGGCGAATACCCGCCCGATGTCGGCGCCCGCCACCTGGAATACCGAGGCGTGGGCGCGCAGCCACTCAACCAGTGCATGTCGCAATTGCTCGGCATCGGCAGGCATATATTCCGACATCCACACCGGCATGCGCTCCCGGGAGTGTTCAATGATCTCCGCCATGCGGTTAATCAGTTCAGGCAGCCGGTCGTTGCTCTCGCGCAGTACTGACCCGGCCAGCACGCCCAGCAGCACGATCAGCCCTATCACCGTCGCGGCGATGATGGAAACGGCCAGCAGCCGGGGTCCGTCGCCCCACAACATGCGGCTGGTAAACAGGGGGGTGAGCAGGTTGACCAGGGTAAACACGAGCAGGCCCGCCAGCAGCGCTGGCAGCAGTTTCAGGTAAAGCAAAAGCAGCAGCGCGGCTGCACTTACCAGCCATACCGTGACGTCCTTGCGTTCAATTACTGTTGAGTTCACCGGCGCCGACCCGATTCGGATTGAAACAGGGGTGACGATAACCTTTGTGCGGGCAACTCACCAGAGCGCCGCTGGGAAATTCCGGTGCCCGCACCCGATTGCAGAGCGACCGGCGAAAGGCTAATCTTGGCAGCGGCAGTCCCTCCACACCCGCCGTCCGGCAAGGAAACACTATGCCCAGCGAAACCCCCAGAGCCTTGCCGGTGTTCCCGGCTCGCGGGCTCGCGCGCCTGTTTATCCGCAAATCCGTGGAACAGATGCAGGCCGAGCACGAATCCAGTGGCCTCCGGCGCAGCCTCAGCGCCCTCAACCTGACGTCGCTGGGCATTGGCTGCATTATCGGCACCGGGATTTTTGTGCTGACCGGGAGAGCCGCGGCGGATTTCGCCGGCCCGGGTATCATGATTTCTTTCGTCATTACTGGCGTCCTGTGTGCCTTCGTCGCCTTGTGTTATGCAGAGCTGGCGTCGATGCTCCCGGTGTCCGGGTCGGCCTACTCGTACTCCTATGCATCGATGGGTGAGGTCGTTGCCTGGGTCATGGGGCTGCTGTTGGTGCTGGAGTACGGGCTGGCCGCCTCGACGGTGGCGGTGGGGTGGTCGAGTTACATGGTAAGCCTGCTGCATGACATTGGCCTGCACCTGCCGCCACAGTTCACCGCGGCCCCGGGGGTGGCCGTTGTCGAGGGCGGCGTGACCGTGGCGCACGGTATCGTAAACCTCCCCGCGATGGGGGCCATTTTTGCGGTTACCTGCCTGCTGGTCACAGGCGTCCAGGAATCGGCTACCGCCAATAACGTGGTTGTCGCGATCAAGCTCTCGGTGGTGCTGGCGTTCATCGTCGTGGGCGCTTTTTTCGTCGATACC
>JAOUDU010000482.1 GCA_029859085.1 Gammaproteobacteria bacterium
GAGCCGTTGATAAAGCGCAGGCGCAGCCGCTCACCCGCGCGATACAGACCGCGCCAGTTGTCTGCCGGCGTCATGCCGTTCATCAGATAGCTCAACACCACCGAGGACAGGTCCGCCAGGTCGGTGGGGTTCATGCGCATCTGGTTCCACATGCGACGCCTGGCCAGGGCGGATTCCAGACCTGCGGTGCTGACGTCCCGGAAAAAGTCCCGCGCGGTGGGTCGGTTTAGGTTGTAGGCGTCGCTCTGGTGCTTCAGGCGGGCCAGCACCCGCATCGGGTCCTCGTCCATCCAGTCCGAGAGCAGCACCACATGCTCCCGGTCGGCGCGCACGCGGGGGCCATCGCGGGGCTCAACAATCAGGGCGCCGTACATGCCGGTCAGTTCCTGCATGCCGGAATGGGAGTGGTACCAGTAGGTGCCGCTCTGGTGCAGTGTAAACCGGTAGGTGAAGGTTTGGCCCGGGGCGATGCCGGCGAAGCTGATGCCGGGCACACCGTCCATCTGGAAGGGCAGGGTGATGCCGTGCCAGTGGATGGACGTGGCTTCCCGCAGGCGATTCGTCACCCGGATGGTTACCGTGTCGCCCTCCCGCAGGCGCAGCGTCGGGGCTGGAATGCTGCCATTGATGGTGGTGGCCGGCCGTGGGTTGCCGGTGAAATTGACCCAGGATTCGGCCACGACGAGGTCGATTTCCCGCCCGCGCAGCTCAGACGGCGTGCCGCCGTGAGTCAGCCTCTGCGGTGCAGCCGATGCGTACATCCAGGGCGCAATGCCCGCCAAGGCGGCTCCCGCGCCCACAGCGCGGAGGAACTCACGCCGCGATAGGGACTGCTCGCGTAGGCGCAAATCACTGTCAGCTTGCATCGACCACCCTCAGCCTCACCGGTCGCAGTTACCTGTGCGCACTGGCGCTCTCGCCGGTACCACAAAGAGAAAGAAGCCAATCCCGCTGGCCGCTTCTTGCGGCCTGAATGGCCTGCACTGTACAACCGATTGCTCTGGCTGCGATACAGCGCCGTTGCTTCCGGGGATGGAAGCCGAATGGATTCGTAAGCTGCCGGCCGGATAGATCACCCATAGGTGCTCCGGCCGTTAGGGCAAGCCTATTCCCGAAAATTCCAGGGCAGCCAGTTTTCAGGGCTGACTTGCACCGCTGCGGCGTTGCGCTGCAAGGCGTTGAAGTCGTCCAGCACTTGGATGCCCGCCTGGTTGGAGACGGTGATCAGCGAGGTGATCACATCGGCGACGCCGGCGCCGGCCAGGGTCTTGTAGAAACAGGCGATCTTGCGGCTGCGCGCAGGGTGGAACAACGTTTGAGGGTCAGCCGCACATCCTTTTCAGTTCAAGCCAAAGCCGATGAAAATCAGCTCGATCTTCACCCGCAGCAACTACAAAAGGACAAGAATGGGGTCGAAAGCCAGGTTTTCGTAGCAGTATCTCCTGTAATTGAAAATAGCTCCTGGATCATAACGCCGTAAGCTTGTTGCCCTTGACGGTCTGTAGCCTCTGGTGCAGATTAGGTCGGGGCGTTTCTATCTTCTATACCCCCCAGAGATGTACCCGAACTGGGGGCCCGCGATATCCCGTCGGTACTCACATTAATCGAGAGCCGGGGACTTGAAAATGGAGAAGTTGCATGAACCTTTTTGCTGAAGAAGATATGTCCCGCCCGACGGAGAAAGCAATAGGCGGCAATGGCGTTTGCCTTGCCGAGGAACCACCCGAGTTCCGTCGCTTTATCTCAGGCTCTGCGCCCATTATGCTGGATGATATCGACTGGGACGCTGTTGCCGACCACCCGATTTCACAGGATGTCCTGCGTATACTGACCTATATGCAGGATGTAGAGAGTCATACTGTGGTTTTTCCAACTACGATATTTTCGCAAAGGGCGGTAAATGACGACATCGTAGGTACTTTTCTGGTGTGCTGGCTGTATGAGGAAGGCATGCATGGCCGGGCGTTGGCCAAGTTTCTTGAGAGCGCAGGTCACCCGGTTCCCGAGCGTACCCGCAAACGGACAACCTTCATGGACCATATTGATCGCACCACCACCACGATAATGGCGGCTGTCTGGAAGGACTTTCTGGCTTTGCACATGGCTTGGGGCGCGGTGCATGAGTGTACGACCATTCACGCCTATCGCCGCCTGGCCAGCATGACTGATCATCCCGAACTTGGTGTCCTGCTGCGCCGAATCATTTACGACGAGGCGCGTCACTTTTCTTTTTATATGTGGCAGGCCGAAAGTCGACTGGCGCGCCCCGGTGTTGCGCGAATCGCCAGGGCCATTATGGACAAGCTGTATACTCCTGTGGGTACAGCACACCAACCGGACGAATTGGCTCGTTGGGTGTCTCGCTGCCTTTTTGACGGCGAAGAAGGGCGGGCTGCTGCGCGCCGCGTCGACAGAACGATCGCGAAACTACCAGGCTTTTCAGATGCTGCATTGCTGGGCAACTGGTTGGCGGCCAAGGTTTACAACTGACCGGGGGGGCGCCGGCGGTCTACCAGGACCCTGATAGCTTTCGGGATTGCCCGAAACGTAGCGGGTAAGTGGCCTATTATTTCTCCATCAGCCTGGACAAGTCCGTCACCTTCAACAGTTACCGACCTCGCCTGGGTTGTGCGCACCTTGCCACTGCTGGCCAAATTCCCGAACAGGAGCATCGGGATGTGTAAGAGGATTTCCAGCGGTCGCAGGTTATCGATAACCGTTATCTCGAACAGCCCATCGTGATAATTTGCCTGCGGGGCAATTCGCATTCCGCCGGCAAGAAAGCGTCCGATACAGACAAAGGCCCCCAGTGTCCGACCACAATGCTGCCACCCATCGGCGCAAACCTGCAGTTGTGGCGCCTGAAAGGATCGACAAGCTTTGAGCAAACCAATCCAGTATTGCATGCGTCCAGGAGACTGGTCTTGTACAAGTCGGACGATGTGAGCATCAATGCCAACGCCAGCGATGTTGACGAAGTAAGCCGTAGCCACCTGACCATCTTTAATACAAGCCACTTCCCCCAAATCACAGGCCACAGGTAGCCCGGTTTTCAATAACTCGCACGCCGCCTCAAGACGCAGAGGCACGCCGAGAGTCCGCGCCCAGTCGTTGCCTGTCCCGAGAGGAAGAAGACCAATAGTAATGTCCGCAGACAGCGAAGCCCCTGCCGCCATCAAGCCATTAACCACTTCGTGTAGCGTCCCGTCGCCACCCGCAACTAAGATACGCCGAACACCACTGAGAGCCGCCTTCTCAGCCAATTCCTCCGCATCACCTGTTTGTGCCGTCTGGTGCAGTTCATAGTCGAT
>JAOUDU010000483.1 GCA_029859085.1 Gammaproteobacteria bacterium
GGGGATGACCAGGTTGAAAATCGGCAGCGTGGAGGTTTCCGCCTCTTCGATTGAGCCGTCCAGGATCGCGTCGATGACCGCCCGGGTATCCTTGATGGAAATGCGCTTCCCCGTCCCGTTCCAGCCAGTGTTGACCAGGTAGGCCCTGGCGTTCACCGCCTCCATACGTGAGACCAGCACCTTGCCGTAGGTCACCGGGTGCAGGCTCAGGAATGCCTTGCCAAAACACGCGGAAAAGGTGGGCACCGGCTCGGTGATACCCCGCTCGGTACCTGCCAGCTTGGCGGTAAAACCGGACAGGAAATGGTACTTGGTCTGCTCGGGATCGAGGATCGATACCGGGGGCAGCACCCCGAAGGCATCGGCGGTGAGGAAAATGACCTTGGTCGGGTGCCCCGCCCGGGATACCGGCTTGACGATATTCTCGATGTGGTAAATCGGGTAGGACACCCGGGTGTTCTCGGTGATCGAGCGGTCCGCGAAATCTATCTTTCCGCTTTTATCGACCACCACGTTTTCGAGCAGCGCATCGCGTGCAATCGCCTTGTAGATATCCGGCTCGCTGCGGGGGTCGAGGTCGATGGTCTTGGCGTAGCAACCACCCTCGAAATTGAACACGCCGTCGTCATCCCAGCCGTGTTCGTCGTCACCTATGAGGCGTCGCTTGGGGTCGGTCGACAGCGTGGTTTTACCGGTGCCGGACAGACCGAAAAAGATCGCGACATCACCGTCCTTGCCGACGTTGGCCGAACAGTGCATGGAGGCCATGTTCTGCAGTGGCAGGTAGTAGTTCATCATCGCGAACATGCCTTTTTTCATCTCGCCACCGTACCAGGTGCCGGCGATGATCTGCATTTTCTCGGTCAGGTTGAACACCGTGAAGACCTCGGAATTGAGGCCGTGGTCTTTCCAGTTGGCATCCTCGGTCTTGGACGCATTGAGCACGACGAAATCGGGTTCGCCATAGCTGGCGAGCTCCTCCCGGGTCGGTCGGATAAACATATTCTTGACGAAATGCGCCTGCCAGGCGACTTCCATGACGAACCGCACTTTCAGCCGGCTGTCGGCGTTGGCGCCACAAAATGTGTCAACCACGAACAGGCGCCGGCCCGACAGTCGGCTGGCCACCAGGCCCTTGAGGACCGCCCAGTTCTCAGGTGAGATCGGCTTGTTGTCATTCGGGGATTCAGGCGAGTTCCACCAGACATGCTCCCTGCTCACATCATCCAGCACGATGAACTTGTCCTTGGGCGAACGGCCGGTGAAGATGCCGGTGTGGACGGCCACGGCGCCGAGTTCGGTGACAACGCCTTTTTCATAACCCTCCAGGCCAGGCCTGGTTTCCTCGGCAAACAATTGCTCGTAGGAAGGGTTGTGAATAATTTCAGCGGCCCCGCTGATGCCATAGCCGGATAAATCGATTTGGTTTGCCATAATTATCTGCCTGCAATACTGCTACAACGCGCGTGAAGGCCGGATCTTGCGGTATCCAGTTATAACCCTCACCCCAAATATCTGGTTATTCTGCCCATGTTATCGCCGCGGCGAACATTGGGAAACGCCGGATCTTGAGCTAAATCAACCCCGGACAGATATTCCGGGACACCGCGCAAAAACCGGTTGGTTCTATAAAAAAGGGGCCTGTCGCAAGACGGACCCCTGTTGGTGCCTGGCCCGGGAGGGCACTACCAGCCGGTGATCTCGGCCAGCCCCGAGGCGATATCGGCGAGGCTGCGCACGGTCTTGACACCGGCGTCCTCCAGTGCGGCAAACTTCTCCGCCGCGGTCCCGGTGCCGCCTGAGATGATCGCACCCGCGTGACCCATGCGCTTGCCCTTGGGCGCCGTTACCCCGGCGATATAGGACACCACCGGCTTGGTCACGTTCGCCTTGATATAGGCCGCGGCCTCCTCTTCAGCAGTGCCGCCGATCTCACCGATCATCACGATAGCCTCGGTAGCGGGATCCTCCTGGAACATCGCCAGGATGTCGATAAAGTTGGAGCCGGGGATCGGGTCACCGCCGATGCCGACACAGGTCGACTGGCCATAACCGGCGTCAGTGGTCTGTTTTACCGCCTCGTAGGTGAGCGTTCCGGAGCGGGACACGATACCGACCTTGCCCGGCAGGTGAATACTGGCGGGCATGATGCCGATCTTGCACTCACCGGGAGTAATCACGCCGGGACAGTTCGGCCCGATCAGGCGCACACCCAGTTCGTCACACTTCACCTTGACCAGCAGCATATCCAGGGTGGGAATACCCTCGGTGATGCAGACGATAAGCTTGATACCGGAATTGGCCGCCTCGAGAATGGAGTCCTTGCAGAAGGCCGCCGGCACGTAGATCACTGAAGCATCGGCGCCGGTGGCGGCGACCGCGTCCGCCACCGTGTTGAATACCGGCAGGCCCAGGTGTTCCTGGCCACCCTTGCCCGGAGTGACGCCGCCCACCATTTTCGTGCCGTAGGCGATGGCCTGCTCGGAGTGGAAAGTGCCCTGCGAACCGGTAAAGCCCTGGCAGATAACTTTGGTGTTCCTGTCAATCAGAATGCTCATTTCGCCGCACCTCCCGCTGCTGCTACCGCTTGCTGGGCGGCGTCCGTAAGACTGGTGGCCGCAATGATATTGAGGCCGCTCTCGGCCAGTACCTTGCGTCCCAGTTCCGCGTTGTTTCCCTCCAGGCGTACCACTACCGGCACGTTCACCCCGATCTCCTCCACCGCTCCGATGACGCCCTCGGCAATCAGGTCGCAGCGCACGATACCGCCAAAGATGTTGATCAAAACCGCTTTCACTTTCTCATCTGACAGTATGATCTTGAAGGCCTCGGCAACCCGCTCCTTGGTCGCGCCGCCGCCCACATCGAGGAAGTTGGCCGGGAAGCCGCCGTGCAGGGCAACGATATCCATGGTGCCCATGGCGAGGCCGGCGCCGTTGACCATGCAGCCGATACTGCCGTCGAGGGCGACATAGTTGAGCTCCCAGCGCGCCGCGTGGGCCTCACGCGCATCGTCCTGGCTGGGATCGTGCATTTCGTGCAGGGCTTTCTGGCGGAACAGCGCGTTGCCGTCGACCCCGAGCTTGGCATCCAGGCAGTGCAGGTTGCCCTCCTGGGTGATCACGAGCGGGTTCACCTCGATCAGGGCGAGGTCCTTGTCGACGAACAACTGCGCCAGGCCCATGAATATCTTGACGAACTGCTTGATCTGGTCGCCCTTCAGGCCGAGTTTGAAGGCCAGCTCCCGGCCCTGGTAGGGCTGGGCGCCGACCAGCGGGTCTATCGTCGCCCGCAGTATCTTCTC
>JAOUDU010000484.1 GCA_029859085.1 Gammaproteobacteria bacterium
AGCCCAGGCGGGTGTCATCTATCGCCATATAAGAAAAAATCGACGAATGATCACTATCAGCCCCATTTACGCCCGCTACGTCGTGCGGGATTTTCAGCGTCGAAAGTTGCCCGTGGCTGCCCTGTTCGAGGGTACAGCGCTGGATCGCCCCCAGTTGGAGACCCGGGACACTATCAGCATCGAGGATTTCAACCGTCTGCTGGAGAACGCGCTGAACCTTAGCGGTGATGACTCATTGGGGCTGATGATAGGCAGCAATACCAGCCTGATGACCCTGGGTCCGGTAGGGGTGGCAGCCGCCAGCGCGCCTACGCTGCGCGCCGGCCTGCAGGCGATCGAGAGCTTTTCCCGTATCCATGCCGGACAGACCCGGGTTGAGGTCAGTTCGACCCTGCAGGGCATGAGCGTCCTGATATGCGTTATCACCGACCTGGGCCAGGTCGGCCGCTTTCACGCGGAGAGCAGCGCATTGTGGTTACAACACTATGTGGATATGGTGACCGGTTGCCCTATGACAGAGGCGGAAATTCGCATGGGGTTCGAGCAGCCGGATTACGCCGGCGACTACGGGATGCACTTTCACTGCCCGGTGAGTTTCGGTTGGCAGCACACCTCGCTGGAGCTGCCCCGGCACTACCTCGTCGATCCATCCCCCTACTACAGCGGCGAGCTATGGCAGCAGTCACAGTTGACGCTGGCCGAACGATTGCGGGAACTGAACAGTCAGCAGTCCCGCTCCTACAGCCGGCACCTGCGCTCCCTGCTGCGATCCTGCGAGCTGCCGTTGCCGAACCTCGCGGAAATCGCCAGTCAGCTGCATCTATCCACCCGCTCGCTCAATCGGCGCCTGCAGTTGGAGGACACCGGCTACCGGCAGATTCGCAACGAGATGCTGTTCGAGTGGACCCGCCGGTATCTTATTGAAACCAGCGACAGCATTGAGTCCATCGCCACAAGACTGGGCTACGAAGACGCCAGCAATTTCCGCCGCGCTTTCAAAGCCTGGGAAGGCTGTTCGCCAGGTTCGTTCAGGGAGCGGCAGCGCAGAGCTCAATAGTGCAGATGCAACGGGTAAAGTAGGTAGAGGGCTATCGCGCTGGCTAAAGCACTGCCTGGCGCGGCACACCCGCAAATGGCGCATAGCTTGACGACCTCTAGCCATAGCCTATGCCAGCAATACTCACCACTTTAAAAACTGCAGGGCAGGGCGCCCTGAGGTGGGTTACTTCGAGCCTGACACTGGTTTTCTGATCCCCCATCAGCCAGGTATTGTTCACCGCTCGTACCTGAATGCGGGAGTCCTGCTGGAGGTGTTGGCGGATCGAGAACGGTGGCCGATGTCCCTCGGGCAGGCTTTTGGCGTGTTTCGCCCCGGCCATGATGGTGCCCAGGCCGTCGAACAGCACGCGGGTGTCTATTCCCTCCCGGGAGCGGCGTTTCAGCAATTCAGCGATGGTGATGGCAAAATCGTCGTTGTCGAAAATGTAGGCTCGAATATCCACCGAGTCCTTTGCGGACGTGACTTCATCCACGAAGCGGGTGAAGAAACTTTCGCCATCGACCAGGAATTCAACCGTGGCGCAGGTTGAGGGGTTTCGCCGATAGCGAATGTGGGCATTTGGATTAAGCTCGACGGTGTTTCAACGGTTAAATTCACATCATCAATGAGCGGGTGCCGCCATGCAAGAGGGAACAATTGGAGAGATAAGGCTACTCGCGGGAAATTTCGCACCGCGCCAGTGGAGTTTCTGCGATGGCCGAACACTTGAAATTCAAAACAACAGGTCGCTGTTTTCGGTTATTGGCTCTCGGTATGGTGGGGATGGTCGGGTGAATTTTCAGCTGCCGAACCTGGAGTCTCTGCAAGAATCGGATAGTGGCCACCCCCCGATTCACTAGGTTATCTGCCTGGAGGGATTATATCCGCGCGCATGTGAGCTTTATCTCACGCGGTGGCGGTGTATTTCACCTCGCGCTTACAGCTTACCGGCCGGCAAAATACATCCAGCCAGGGGCTGTGACGCTCCGCTTGGTCCAGCATGTTCAGGACCTCGTCCTCGGAGGCGGAGCTGTCCACGCTGACGCAGTAGCGAACTTCAGAATAGCCGGGCGGAGTGTCGGCGGTGCCAAAGAGTCCGGCATCGTCGCTGTCGGCCTGTACCTCCACCTCCAGCTTCTGAATCGCGACATCCATTTTGGATGCCCACAGCAGATAGCCTGTCGCCAGGCAGCTACCGAGTGCCGCCCGGCCAAGCATGCCGGGCGTCGGAGCGGTGCCCTGGCCACCCAACTGCTGTGGCATATCCGTCTGCATTCGCCAGTTGCCTTCTTCTATGTGACAGACAAGGCCCTGAACGCGGGTGGTAGACACGTAGGTCGACCGTCCCAGTGCAGGTCTTTTCGCGATCGCCCTGGCCACTCTATGGAACGACTTCTTTATCTCGGCCTGGATTGTCATAGTATTTCCTGCGTCGTGTTTGCGGAATCCCTGCACGCTGGCCAACCTGACTGACCAGCGTCAGCATTATCGCCCACGCCCCTGGACCCTGGCGGATATATCGCGGATGTGGGGGGCGGCCAGGACTATGGTAGGATACCAGCCCAGCGGGTGTTCGGGGATAGTCAGGAATAGCAATGAGAGGTTTGGTTGGCAGATGAGGCTGTCCTTCGCGAATGTCGTGATCGATACGGAGCAATACGAGTTGCTCCGCAACGGCCAATTGCAACATGTTGAACCCAAAGTATTCAGCTTGCTGGTTTACCTGGCCGAAAATCCGCAACGTGTCATTGCAGTCGATGAATTGATGAAAGCGATCTGGAACAACCGCATCGTGTCAGACACGACGGTCTCTGGCTGCATCAAACATGCGCGCAAGGCGATTGGTGACGATGGCAGCCAGCAAGCGACTATTAAAACCGTGCGCGGGCGCGGCTTTCGCTTTTGCGCCGATGTTGCCATAGATACAGGTGATGCGTCGGTCGCTACACACGGAGCAGCAGCCGAGACGCCGGCCCTTATCCACCCGCATCCCGACACCGTTGCCTTCAACCCGGCGCTGGCCATACAACAGTTCCAGGCCTTTTCTGAAGCGCCGGGCATGCTGTCATTTGTGCGGGGCTTGTCAATGACGCTGACCACTGTGCTGGCGCGTATTCCCCTGCTGCGCCTGACAGCGCTGTCGGGCAATGCCGCGGCCGCAACACCACGTGAAGTGCACGAATCGATAGGTGCTGATTACGTACTATCCGGTAGCGTCCAGGTCGTCGATGACCAGGTTCGGGTTACGGTGCATTTGAGTGA
>JAOUDU010000485.1 GCA_029859085.1 Gammaproteobacteria bacterium
ACTTTCGTGTCACCCAGGGCTACCGGAGCTTCCGAGAGAAACAGCACGACGCGGTTACCTTCGGTAAAATAACCGACCCCGTCGAAGGTGACCCCGGGACGCTCCGGAGTCGATTTCCCTGCGCCCGTTACGATACCGACTTTACGCAGGGACTGGTTATACCAGAAGTTCTGCATCAGGTAATGCTGGGCTCCGTCGAGATCCGCGGCTACGCTCTCCCTGACAAAACGAGACAGGAAAGCGGAATCCCGGATCGCCGCCCCACTCTTGACCTCGGTCACCAGGTTCTGCTCAAAAACCTTGTAGTAAACCTGGCCGACCCAACCGGGTTCGCCGTCCACTTCCCAGGGCGACCGCCAGATATGCAGTGTCATACGTTCATTGCCATCCTCCCTGACCCTGTAAAAGACCGCGTCCGGACTGCGGCCCCGGTAGCGGTGTTCGCGCGCCCGTTGAGTCTCCTCGGAGCCGGACGGGGTCTCGTGCCATCCGCCACGCAGCAGGGAGCGGCGCACCGCCAGTGGAGTGCCCACGAGCACGACATTTAATGGCCCTCCGGTGGGCGTGCCATCGGGACCTTCGCTGCAGCAGGCAAAATGCTCCTCCAGCATCACTTTCAGGCTGTAAGGATCGAAGTGCTCGATCTCGGAATCATCGTAAAGTGCGGCGAAATCGACTTCCATATAGTCCGCGACAAAGCCGGGCATCGGCACGAAGAACGTGAAGCTGTGACTGACCCGGTTGCTGACGATATCGAGGTTGAAACCCTTGGTACCCTCCACCAGGTGAGTGAACACCAGGCCAGAGCGGCTCTCCCCCGGCGGTACGAAACGCGTCAGCCCGTTGTCATAAAACCAACGCTCCATATCGGCATAACCGTTGCCGCTGAACGGCTTCCGGTTCATGTAGGCGACTTCTATCGGAGAGTAGTAATTTCGGTCGACGCTCCACAGGGAGATACGCGCTGGAGTGGAACCGTTGTTCTCCACCTTGAGCCAGACAGGCTGGATATCATCGCTATACAGATCCAGTCCGGTCAGAGCCCTGGTCTCATCGGCATCGGGGACAGCGGCGGTCACCCGCAGCGGCCCGTCTGCCAGGGTTAAAGAACGCCGCAGGAACGATGCCGTATCGACGTCCGCACCGTTATATTTCTGGGTGCCACAACTGACCAGCAAGAAAATGGAGAGCGCCAGCAGCAGGCTGCGGCACAGCCGTCCGACCACTCCCGGCGAAAAGAGATTGTAATCGCCCTGAACAATCCCACCGTGGAGCCCGGTTACGGTCATGCGCAAGGTGCTCCCTGATCCATATTCACTCCAATCCAGCCCTTGCTGCGGTCCCGGTGGCAAAAAATATCCGGACCAGACCCAAAATGGGGCGAGGCGCGCGGGCCCGGAACTGGCTAAGCTGCTTTTGGTATGGGACCCTGATCGGGGCACCTTCAATGTTATCGGAACCACGAGCCTGTTGGTAGCGGGGCTGCAAGGTATGTCACATAGTAAGCTGACCTGCAGCCTGCCTGGTTCGGGCTATATTAATTTGCTGATATTCTTTGCTATGGTTGCCTGCTGAAATTGTACAGCTGAAATGGCAGTGGCTCGTACATCGCAATTTCCGGCAGTGCCTGGAGGCTCTATGCAGATCGTCTACGCAGTTTACAACCAGTACAGCGATGCGAGGCGCGCTCACGCAAGCTGCCCGGACCCGACAGTTCGTAAGGACCGCGCCGCCACCCCCAGGGAATCGATAGCCTGTACCAGCGGCATGGCCACCGGGCTGTGGCGCACTGTCGGGACCCTTTTTCTCTCCCTGTTGCTCGGCGCCTGTGCGACCACTCCGCCGGAACCGACCGCGGCCGAAACTGCCAGGGATCTGCAAGCCGTTATCAAATCCGAGCACCTGACTGACGGCCGCGGCCGGTTCCGTGAGGTCTTGTGTACCGTGCTGGATCAACATGGCCGCGACCAGCCCGATTACCGACCCTGTGAGGAGGCACTCAGGAAGCTGGAACCGGAGTCCGGCGCCACCAACGAACCGGTTGCGCTTGGGACAAGTAAGGCCAATTACCTCGCGTTGCTGGTTCCGGGCCTGGGCTGGAACTGCTTCGAAGAGTGGCTGGACATATCCGGAAGCGCCCCCGCCTATGCGGCACGCTTCGGTTACGAGCTCCGCACGGTACCGATCGACGGCCTTTCCAGCAGTGGCAATAACGCCAGGATTATCAGCGAATACGTGGCGTCATTGCCGGAGAAGGATGCAGGCAGACCCATCATTCTCATCGGCTATTCAAAGGGAACCCCGGACATACTCGAGGCTGTCACCAGCTATCCGGACCTGGCGAAACGGGTTGCAGCGGTAATCAGCCTGTCGGGAGCAGTCAGGGGTTCTGCCCTGGCCGATGATGCCAGCCAGGCTACTGCCAACATGCTGACCATGGTACCCGGATCAAAGTGTGAAAAAACGGACGGTGACAATGACGCAGTGGCAAGCCTGCGGCCCGCGGTACGGGAGCAATGGCTGGCTACCCACGAGCTTCCAACCGAAATCCGTTACTATTCGGTGGTGACGTACCCCGCACCTGAACGGGTTTCCTGGGCACTGGAAAACTCCTACAAACTTCTTGGAGAGCAGGACTCACGCAATGATACCCAGGTGATAATTTTCGACCAGATCATACCCGGCTCTACCCTGGTGGCATTCCTGAACGCCGACCACTGGGCGGTTGCTGTGCCTGTTGCCAGAGGCCATTCCATCGTCGGCAGCACGCTCGTCAACCACAACGACTATCCCAGAGAAGTTTTCCTTGAAGCCCTGATGCGCTATGTTGAAGAAGATTTGAGCGCCGGCCGATGAATAGTGGCAGTTTTGCCAATTTCATCCTGCAAAATAATAAAGTCCGGATATGCAATTTCACGCTAACGAAATACCTCAAAAATGGCAGGGCCAGCCTCCTTGATATAGCAATACACCGTAACGGGTGACTCGAGGGGGAAACGTCAGTTTTTATAATTGGCTATCTCGGGATTTTCTCCAAGGCGAGTTGATATGGCAGTAGGATTTTCCTCGGCCAGGCACGAGCACTCTCATCACAACCGGGACAATCTGTTCTTACGCCGCCGCAGGAGTATTGTAGTATCATCGGCCAAAAGACATATTCCAGGCCGAGTATAGACGTGGGTTTAAAAAAATATTTTGCAGTCATCCCCGGGCTGATTCTGCTGATTTACCTGTTGTCTTTGATTTTAAAACAATTTGATTTATCAGCCGCCACGATCTTTGACGGCCTTGTATCCC
>JAOUDU010000486.1 GCA_029859085.1 Gammaproteobacteria bacterium
TGCCCAACGGGTGTTCCGGATCATGGCCAGTGATTATGCCGAATCCACGCTCTTCCCCAGTGTGCTGGGCAAGTTGCGCTCGCTGGCACCGGGGCTGACCCTGGACATCATGACCCCCAGCGACGTCAGTTTCCTCGACGTGGAGCGGGGCAAAGTCGACATGGTGATCAACCGCTTCGACTCCATGCCGCAGTCTTTCCACCAGATACACCTGTGGAACGACACCTTCACTTGCGTGCTCAGCCCTGAAAACCCCGTCCTGGAAGATTTCACCCTGGAAAACTACCTCAAGGCCAACCACGTCTGGGTGAGCAAGACCGGCATGGGCGTCGGCGTCGGGGTAAACCCCGATGACGTCCAGCGCCTGGGCTGGGTGGACCTGGCCCTCAACAAGCTGGGGAAAAAACGCCAGATCCGGGTCTTCACCCGGCACTACCAGGCCGCCATGACCCTGGCCGAGCAGAACGACCTGATCGTCACCCTGCCCACCCGGGCGGCCCTGCTGAAGCGCAACAACCCGCGGGTGGTCCTGCGCGACCCGCCGCTGGACATCCCGCCGCTGGAACTGAAGATGGCCTGGAGTCCTCTGTTGCAGCACAACCCGGCCAACAGGTGGCTGCGCAAACTCATCGCGGATACGGCCCGGGAGCTTGATGACAAGGCCCCTACCCCCTGAGAGGACCCGGCCCGCGGCTGCATTCATATTCAGAATGCCGACGATAAAAACGATAAATTAGCTAAATTAAGGTCAGATCCCTAGACTCTTCCGGATTCCACCGCGCCCTATCCGGCCGACTATTTTCAATAAAGGACTTTCACCATGACAGATCGTATCCAGCGCGGCGGCCTGCAGATCGCCCCGGTTCTGTGCGAACTACTCGAAGCCGACATCGCGCCGGGGACGGGAGTCACCGCGGACCGGTTCTGGCAGGGGCTGGAAGCCATCGTGAACGAGCTGGCGCCGCGCAACCGCGAGCTGCTGGCCACCCGGGACAGCCTGCAGGCGCAGATCGACGCCTGGCACCATGCCAATCCCGGGGCGGGTTATGACCGGGCCGCCTACAAGGCGTTCCTCGAGGAGATCGGCTACCTGCTGCCCGAGGGCGGGGACTTCACCATCGCCACCGACAACGTGGACCCCGAAGTCGCGACCCTGGCCGGGCCCCAACTGGTCGTCCCGGTCATGAACGCCCGCTACGCCCTGAATGCCGCCAATGCGCGCTGGGGCAGCCTCTACGACGCACTTTACGGCACCGATGTGATTCCCGAGGACGGTGGCGCCCAGCGCGGTGGCGCCTATAACCCGGTGCGCGGCGCCAGGGTGATAGCCTATGCCAGGGATTTCCTCGACCGCCACTTCCCGCTCTCGACCGGCAACCATAGCGAGGCCAGGTCCTACACCGTGGTGGCGGGCAAATTGCAGGTAGTGCTGGCGGACGGCCGCATCAGCTCACTGGCAGACCCGGACCAATTCCGCGGCCACACGGGTGAGCCCGACGCCCCCACTGGCGTGCTGCTGCGCCACAACGGCCTGCACCTCGAGATCCAGATCGACCCGGGCAGCCCCATCGGCAGCACCGACCCCGCGGGCGTGAAAGACCTGGCGCTGGAAGCGGCGCTGACCACCATCCAGGACTGCGAGGACTCGGTCGCCGCGGTGGACGCGGATGACAAGGCGGTGGTCTACCGCAACTGGCTGGGGCTGATGCGCGGCGACCTGGTGGACACCTTCGACAAGGGCGGCAAGCCCCTGACCCGTCACCTCAACCCCGACCGCGTATTCACAAGTGCCGCCGGCGGCGAACTGGTACTGCCTGGGCGAAGCCTGATGTTCGTGCGCAACGTCGGCCACCTGATGACCAACGATGCGATCCTCGACCGCGAGGGTCGGGAGATTCCGGAAGGCATCATGGACGGCATGTTCACCGCGATGATCGCGCTGCATGACCTGCGCAAGGCGGGGGCTGCCAATCGCAATTCCCGTCGGGGCAGCGTCTACATCGTCAAGCCGAAAATGCACGGCCCGGACGAGGTTGCCTTCACCTGCACGCTGTTTGACCGGATCGAGGATGTTCTCGGCCTGGCGCGGAACACCCTCAAGGTGGGCATCATGGACGAGGAGCGCCGCACCACCGTCAACCTGAAGGCGTGTATCCGTGCCGCCCGGGAGCGCCTGGTATTCATCAACACCGGCTTCCTGGACCGCACCGGTGACGAAATCCACACCGGCATGGAAGCGGGCGCCATGACGCCCAAGGGCGCGATGAAACAGGAACCGTGGATCAACGCCTACGAGGACTGGAACGTGGACATCGGGTTGAGCTGCGGCCTGCTGGGACGGGCCCAGATCGGCAAGGGCATGTGGGCCATGCCGGACCTGATGGCCGAGATGATGAAGGCCAAGATCGCCCACCCCAGGGCCGGCGCCAGCACCGCCTGGGTACCCTCGCCCACCGCGGCCACCCTGCACGCGATGCACTACCATGAGGTCGATGTGGCCGCGCGCCAGGCAGAACTCAGGCAGCGCCCCCGGGCTTCCCTCGACGATATCCTCACCATACCCCTGAAAGGCGCCGCCGGCCTCGACGCCCGGGAGATACAGCGGGAACTGGACAACAATGCCCAGGGAATACTCGGCTACGTCGTGCGCTGGATCGACCAGGGCGTGGGCTGTTCCAAGGTACCCGATATCAACCACGTGGGCCTGATGGAGGATCGCGCCACCCTGCGCATCTCCAGCCAGCACATCGCCAACTGGCTGCGCCACGGGGTCTGCACCGGGGAGCAGGTCAGGTCGACGCTGGAGCGGATGGCACTGGTGGTGGACCAGCAGAACGCCGGCGACCCCGACTACCGGCCAATGGCGCCGGATTTTGGCGGCAGCATCGCGTTCCAGGCGGCCTGCGATCTCGTGTTCCTGGGGCGGGAACAGCCCAGCGGTTATACCGAGCCGCTGCTGCACGCCAGGCGCAAGCAAGCCAAGGCGAAATTCGGTGGTTGAGGCGAGCGATCCCCGGGTGGGCTGGCACAAACCAGCCCGCCCCGACCAGACGCGACCGGGCCCCGGGTTCCGCGGTCTGGGTGGACCGGATCAGTCGTGACCGGCGTCGGACTCCTTGTACTGCAGGTTGGTGAGCTGCTCCGAGAGGAGCCCGATAAGGAACACGATTACCCCCGACAGGATCATCAGGGTGGACATGTTCGTCACGCGCCAGCTCCCGCTCACGATAACCGAATAGATATAGTTGAGCATACCCAGCCCTGACATCAACCCCGCGACCGGGAAGTAGACCTTG